>NZ_JBAXHI010000077.1:0-7824 GCF_037138995.1 Candidatus Chlorohelix sp.
GGATGACGTTTATAATTAGCGAAGCTATATCGGAAACTTTGTGTCAGTGTTCATTATTTTTAGCAGAATTGTGGAGAAAATTTACAATTAGCTTTGTGTTGCTTCACATCTTTACTATTTTTCTAAAAGCAACACTTGAATTCAAAAACAAAAATCAGTAATTGACGTACTCCCTAGAAAATGATTAGGCTCTTAAATTTCGAAATATTCTACAAACCTTTAGCTGTTTCGGGTTGATGGGAAGTAGTAGTATTTTACAATAACCCGATTCATTCATGTTAAGCTTAAATTAGTTATATTTAACACTAATTAGTGTAGCCTACACTAGGTAAATATTCAATTGATATGTGGTAAAAAATAAATGAAACTATTTTGGCTCTCAATTTATTTAGTCACTTGAGGCTCATGGTTCGTATATTTCAAAGGGGGTTCATGAGATGAAGTGTTAGATTAATAATTGAGAAAATCACGTATCCTCTCAATAACTAGGGGTAAATGCGGGGAACGTCTTCACAATTGAGCCTAAAATGACCGCAATTTCGCGTATCTCCCCGAATTATTGAAAAGATACAAAATCAGGATCTGTGTAATATTTCGTAGTTCAAGATCAAAAGATAGACAGAGGTGGTCAAACTAGCTACATCGGTTCCGCCCCTAAAACCATGAGCTTCAACAAATCAAAACTTGCTATCCAATAAACAGGGATTCCGACCACCCGCTAAAATCAAGTGAAATAGGGTGAAATAATGCCCCTTACTTTACTACTATACGAAAAAGGGCTTCCTTTTTGCTTTACCACGAAAATTTAGGCAGATCTGATCTTCAATTATTAATCGAACACCCTCGCCCAGTGATTAAAGGTCTCCTCATAAAACGTTTCTCCGTTATGTTGGTAGTAATTAGCGTGGTGGTACCGGAGTGTCTGTAACCAGTTTGCGCTGGCTGTTCTGTTGGACGTTAGGCGTACTTGTCAGAGTTGGGGTTGTAGCAGCGGGTGCTATTTTAGTAGTAGGTTTCATAGTTGGCGTTGCAGAGACATAGGGTGCGCTTGTCGCAGTAGCGTCCCCATTGCCTATAACGGCTACATTGAAAATGACTGCTAGTAAGAAACCAAGCACAAGGAACATTGCAAACATAGCCGCGATGGTGGCTAAAATTGCAGGTCTGCTTTTTCTTGCCGCGTTGGTACGTTGTCTGTATTGGGTAATGGGTGGGGGTATGAAGCTCTGGGCTAATATTTGTTGCCGTTCCTTCTCTAGTAGAGAATTGGAAAGGAAAGGATTGTCTCTGCTAATAGGTATTGTTTTATCATACTCTTCATCACTGGCTGCTGCACTCATTTTAGTAGCGTCAAGTAAAGTGCCACACCTTACACAATATACTGCGTCCGAATAATTGTAAGAACCGCAACCATTACAGGCAAGAGAGCTTGCTTTTATTGTTTTTATTGTATAGTCGGCAGTTTCTGCCGTAGCCACGCACTCGGTTGTAAGGTTTGTTTCAAAGAATAGAGCTTTATCAAGACTGCTCACCGTCAGCTTTACGGCAAGAGCGCCAAGCTTTAGCGGCTTCATTGGGAAGATGCACGGTATAGAATCTTTTTGCGGGATTAGCGTTACCCGCTCCTCGCTTTTTTCAAGTTCAAAATCTTTACTGCTAACCCTAACTATTAATTCTACGGGTAACACCTGACCCGCTGCGTCCCTGAGATACTCTATTTCTACTTTGCCCGGTGTAACGACTTGCTCCGGCTTGATGCCGAAAGCCTCTTGCTTTTCAATATTGGACAAGTATTCCCGCAAGCCTTGAGAGGTTTCGGTACTCAGCATTGCCAGTATATGAACCCGCTCGCCCACTTCTACTTCGGAAGGTAGGGCGGCATCCAGATGTCTGGTTTCTGTTACGGTGGCGGTGGGCAGCGGTGGTGGTTGTGCCGCTTTCTTGACGCGCACCTCTTTGATTACTTCCAGCAGGTCAAGCCCAACCTGACACAACACCCGCTCTCGCTTTGTTTTTCTGCCTAGATAATCGGGTAATAATTGACCCTTTTTCTGATTGACTTCTTTGGGCAAGACACTCAGCTTTTCAAGCGATGTTTCCCACCATAGGCAATCCTTGAGGATTACAGGAATTATCCGCAGCGTACCACCATCCACCAGCCCTTTGATAAGTTCAGTGTAAAAGAACTCGTCATCCAGAAATTCCGGGCTAACGATAAGAACAAGTAGGTCAGATTGATGCGCTTTCTCTAAAATCAACTTTTTTACTTGCGCCATATCCGAGAATAGCTGAAGTTCGGGCCAAACTGAAATCTCGCCTTGCCTGAGGAGGGGTGACAAGAATAGAAGAAGTTCATCCCGGATGGGTTGGTCTTCAGGCGCACAGATTAAAATTGAAGAGACAATTGCTGACATTAGAGAGTTCCTATAATTATTGAAATAAATCTACAGTGAACCTGCTAGGGCTTTTGCCGTAAATGCAGTACCACCCTGTGAATACCCTCCGCCACTTTTAGAAACGCCTTGTCACGATTACTCCACTCGGTAACGGACTTCGGTCGCTTCTTGCTGTCAATTGGTAACATCTCAAACTTTTCAAGCTCAGAGCCTTTGAGAAAGGTAGGGCGCAATAGCACGACCAGTACATATACCTTGCCTTCTTTCTCCCGTTCCAGTACCGGTAGGAGTTCTTTCTCATAAATGTATCTGGATGCATTAAAATCTGCACTGACCAGAAACAGGACGATTTCGGCGTTATCCCTATTAGCTAAAATTTCTTTTTCCCACTGCTGTCCCGGTAATATTTGACCATCGTGCCAAGTGGAAATTAAACCCTGCCGCTTGAGTTCTATCAGCACTTTTTCCATTTGGTCACGCAAAGCTTTATCTTCATGTGAGTATGAGATGAACATCTTGAAGGCTTTGTTTTGATTTTGTTCTGTCATTTTTTCTGATTATCCTGAAATGTCCCTCTATACACTTCGGGGCAGTTTCAGATTGAAACTTTATTCCCTAACTGCTACTGACCACGGCATTTTTCCTACTGCTAATCCTGGTTTCTAATCAAGAGAGTTAAACCCTATAGACCTTCAGCACCTCGTCCCCGTAGTGATTGATGACTTTCACCGCGATTTTGCCGCTGGCAGGGCGCTCGAATGGGCGACTGGTGGTGGAGTAGAGCGATGACCATGCGGCTTCGTCCACCTCTGCTTTGAGCGCACGTTTTAGCTTTTCGTAGGGTTGGTCGGCTCCGGTGAAGTAGGCATGCCGCACAAAGAAGCTTTCTTCGTTATAGGCGGTATCTATGAACCAGCAGGCGATTTTGTCGGTGGGACTGGAGCGGATTTCGCCGGTGGTGGGGTTGTAGATGTCCAACCCTTGAAGGGTGACTACCAGTTTCCCTTCCGCGTCTTTGTCGATTTTGATGTCAGGCTCGCCAAAGACCATAAAGAGGTTGCCAGCGCCCGTTTTCTTGAGTAGGTCTTCTCCGATTAGCAGGTCGGGGTTCATTCGCACTAGCAGCACCGGGAGTTTGCCGTATTGTTTGCGCTCTTCGGCGATAGCGAAGTTTTTGCCCGTAGCCTCTGGAGCGGGGCTGAATTCGCGGACTGTTTCGCTGGCGTAAGGGTCGAAAGCAAAGCCGCATACCAGCAGCAGGTCGAAGCCTGCGCCTTTGAGAGCTTCACGGGCTGCCCCTTTGATTTGCTCCGACCCGACTGTGCCATGTTGAGAGCCGATTGAGACAGCGACACGGTGGGTAGAGCCATCCGGTTCGGTGTATTCCCCGTGGAGGTGCAGCCACTCTCCGGCGAAGGGTTCAAGCAAGTCGAATTTGAGACGCTCGGTTTTGACGGTGTTCTGGACACCGGCTTTTTTGAGATTGTCCAGCACCATGGTGAGGAAGTCGCCCCCGCTCTGCTGCTTCTGACCGTCCTGCTCGGTAGCGGGGCGTTCTTCGTCTGCGCTGATTACGCGATGGGGGGAGAGGCTTTCAACGGTGAAGGGTCCGCTGACTCGGATGCGTTTGTTATCCTCGTAGGGCTGGTCGTAGAGCAATTCAACTTCGGCGTTGCGCGAAATAGAAGCGTCTATCTCTTGCTGACGCTGACGGCGGAGTTGCCACCATTGTTCGTGCGCTTTCAGGGCTTGCTCATTCCAGCTTTTGTCCGGCTCGCGTGGTATCTGCCACTCTTCCCAATTGTGGTGGAGCAGGGAGTTGAGTTGCTGGCGCAGCGCTTCAAGCCTTTCCTGATATTTGGCATGGATGGTGTCAATTTCTTGGTTGTTGGCAATGGCTTTCAGTTTGATGTGGGATACGCGCTTGTAAACAAAACCCTTCCTGATGTCGCCAGAGGTGGGATAGCCTGGAGGGGTGCGCCCGGTGACTTCGGATTCTTTTTTAATTCCTTCAGCAGTATCGGAGAGCAGGAAGTAAGGAAAGCGGGCAGCCATGAGGCGGGTGCGGGCAAGGGCGAGAGATACCCGGCTGGTATCGCAGGTAATCCAACGCCTCCCCCATTGCTCAGCGACATAGGCGGTAGTGCCGCTGCCACAGGTGGGATCAATTACCAAATCTCCGGGGTCGGTGGTCATTAGTAGGCAACGTTCAATGACTGAGGTTGCGGTTTGAACTACATATGACTTTTCTATTCCACTCTTAGTATTTTCCCAACGCTCGTGAATAGGAATTATTGGAAAATCATCCTCAAACCTTTTATACATTATAATTGTTCCAAGCTTTGCGACTCTCCCACACTTAGCGAGTTGATACATGCCATGAAGAGCGGTTTTCCAATGTGTTCCGGGTTTACATTTATAAGTTGTCCCCTCAAAAATAAAGTCAGATTCAGATTGAGTCTCTCCAGAGGAATAAATAACATCCAACTTGTACCGTTTTGCCCCAATTGGTATCTCACCAGTTTCAAGTTCATTTGGTGTAAGTCTTCTAATGCTTCTATCTATTTCTTCAAGGTAATCATACCTATCAAGGGATGTATGACCGACCTTCCTTTCAGTATAAAGTTGCCTATACTTTATTTGTGAAGAATTCTTGCCATACCAAAGAAGGTAATCAACAGTAGTAGGTAAGGTATTACTATATTTTCCACCACTAGTTTGAAATGATATTGTGGTAATATAATTCTCACTCCCAAAAACTTCATCCAGTAAGCAGCGTACCAGATGCACGTTCTCATCGCCGATTTGCACAAAGATACTACCGCTTTCGGTTAGCAACTCCTGTGCTACCACCAGTCGGTCACGCAGATAGGCAAGGTAGCTATGGATACCCAACTTCCATGTGTCGCGGAAGGCTTTAATTTGCTCAGGTTGGCGGGTTAAATCCTCCGCTTTACCGTCTTTTACGTCACGCTTGCGGGTACTCGCCTGCCAATTTGAACCGAACTTGATACCGTAGGGTGGGTCAAGGTAAATCATCTGTACCTTGCCCTTCAGTCCCTCTTTCTCCGCCAGCGAAGCCATCACCAACAGCGAGTCGCCCAAAATCATCCGGTTAGACCAGTGCTGCTCATGCTGGTAGAAATCCACCAAATCCTCGAAGTTTTCTATCCCGTTGAAGTCGGAGAATAGCGATAACTGCTGAGGCACTTCCTTACGCGCTTCCGCTCTCAAATCCTCGATTATAGCCTGCGGATGAATTTTCTCCTGAATGTAGATTGGTACGGCAGGCACTTCGAGCGCGGCGGCATCCTGTTCATCCTTGCCCTTCCACACCAACTGCGGGTCAAGCGAAGGGTCGCGAGGGTAGAGCAGCGTCTTCGGCTTCTGCTCTTCCTCAGCCACAAACTCCTGCAACTCGTTAGTGGGTATATTCACCCGCATATCCTTGTGCTTGAGCGCGTCAACGGGGGTGGGGTTATTCTGCTTGTTGTTCTTCGGTGGCATTCTGTACCTCTTGCAATTTGTGAATAATGGGAATAAAAAGTAAGCGTAACGTAAGCCACCAAACATATTCTACTTCTGTGTTAAAAAACCTTTCGTAGTCCAGCAGCCCATGCGCAAATAGATTTCTTAAATTTGAACCTGCATGTTCTGTTAATAAACCCCTTAATTCAAAAACTATATCCTCTCCAAGTATTTCTGTAAGCTCTGACATCCTCAAGGTTTTATTGATGTCGTATTCATTTTGAATACCTTCATTTTCAAAGGTGGAGGTAATTTTTCCAGTCCGGTATAGCAAATACCGAATGGAGTTTTCCAATTGGGGAATTAATATATGAGCGGCAGTGAGGAAGTCTCCAATCAGCCCTTCATATAAGCCTTTAGCGTATAGTTGTTCTCTGCCAGGCGGAATCAAGGGATTATTGAAAACAATCGGATAAAAATCTTGTATGCGCACATTGTGCTCTAAATCAATTTGATAACGCATTGGATCAATGGTTGAGGCAACCTTAAGAGAGCGGTTGTATATAGAATTTCGATACATATTTGCTGTAATTGCAGCCTCAACCTCTTCGGGGTCATTTGATAGTATCCCAGGCGCTTTAGCGACTGTTTTACCTTTTTCGTTTATTATTGTGGTTGTAATTATATGAAGCAGTGGCGCTTGTTCGGATAAATCTAGGACCTGTTGCCTTAAAGCATTTTTTGATTCACTCTTGGATGCTGTTGCGAGTGCTAATAAAGCTTCAAATAAAGGTTTACCCCGCACAAAGTTTTGGGCATTTTCAACGAAATCTGTGATATCAATGGGATCTGTCGAGATACGAGGTAGCCCTTCAACTGATTTTTCTTGATATTCAAGGATTTTCTTGTGGATTTCATCCTGTCGCGATTTGGCATTTGGAATTTTTGTATATGCCTCATAAGCTTGTTGTAAATGAAAAATAGCAACGGGATAATTTCTTTCGGAAGAGTCAGCCTCAGAAGGGACAATATTTAAAGATTCCAAGCCCTCATTAAAATGAGTTTCGGCAGAATTAATCGATGCCTCTTTTGCTTTTTCAGAATTTTTTTCTTTCCGGTAAAGCTGTTCTAAAATATCCCAAAAATGTCTGGCACGTCTCCAATCTTTTTGATTTTCATTTTCCTTAGCATACCTCTCAACAAGGGGGATATATTTAACTGGAGCAACTTTATTGTTTTTAGTTAGTAGCTCAAACATTTTAATGGTTAAAAAAGAAGGGTCTTGACCGTCATATTTTGCGAGTACATTTTCTATATGGCTAATAACTTTATCAACTAAAGGCTTTGAGTTAATTTTTAAGGCTAACTGTAGTGCTCGTTCTATTCTATCAGCACTTTGTGACCAGTCTTCCGGGTGTTCAAGAAGTGTACCCGATTCCAGATAGGACTCAACAGCCAAACCAGCCATTCGAAAATCTTTCTTTCGAAGCCAAATAACATCAGCGGTTCTTGCTCTTAAATCGGCATCTTGAATATCCTTAGCAGTTTGAGCTAATAATGCCAACTCTTCTTCCGTGAAATCTTCAGGCATTGCTGTTCGTCCAGTTGACCCTTCATATTTAGCTACATAAGGTTGTTCAGGTATATCCAACCTCATAAGGTGAAAATCAGTGAGCGCTCCAAGTAACCTAAATACAGCACTGGCGATAAGCAAGCCATTTGATTTAGCTTCCTCGGATTTAGCAAAAAAAGGAGAAGAATAGTAATCACAGTTTCGCTCACTGAGTTGACTAATGACTGACTCAATATCTACCTGATTGAATTCATCGGGAGTAATTGCTATATCAATGATAGTCATATTATTCCTTCTCTAACTTAAACACTGATCGAATGGTATTCTCAGCGTCCCAAGGGTCGGTAATCTCGATAAAAGCCCAACGTCCGTACCCACCGTGATTAT
>NZ_JBAXHI010000078.1:0-7594 GCF_037138995.1 Candidatus Chlorohelix sp.
TCACGGTTGCAGGTGTAGCACCAACAGCAACGGCAACGGTAGCCTCCACGCCAACGGCAACGGCGACGGTAGCCTCCACGCCAACAGCAACGGCGACGGTAGCAGCAACCCAAACGCTCATGCCAGCCAACACACCGACTAATCTTCCTACGGGAACGCCGGGTGTATCGCCTACTGCCACGCCAATCAATACTCCTGCACCAACGCCTGCCTTGCCGGGACAACCTGTACCCGCGCAGGCTACCACTCCTGTCAGTGTTACCCCACCTACCGGGAGTGGCGTAGTAGCCGGCTCAGTAATAAACAAAAATGGTTCGGTAGCGGGCGCTCCCATTGATTTAATCTGGGTAATTTCAGGTGGCGAACAAGTGCTGGCAAGCGCAGTTATAGATAATAGCGGGCAATTTTTCTTTGGGGGGTTGGGTAGTACCGGGCAAGGTGAAAGCTTTTATCTGCGCTTCCGTAACTCAGATCCGAGTGGTTCAACCTTACGTGTTTTCAATACAACGCCTTTCAGCTTTAGTTCCGGCTCAATTACCCGTGTTGATAATATTGATGTAACCGATGTTAGCATTGGTCCTCCGGGCGCGAGCGGTTTGCGTATCACTCCTCCCTATACCTTTGAATGGTTCAAACGTGTCCAGATAGAACGTTATTCGCTAACTTTCTTCAGTAGCTCTAGTCAAGTAGCGTTTGATACTGGCGATCTTGGCGGGGCTACAAGCTATACTTTACCTGATGGTAAAATTGGAAATGGTCAATATTCCGCTCAGGTTAACGTTAGCGGTTCGCAAGGGAACGGCGTTTCCAATAAGCGATTCACCTTTGCTATTGGAATAATTGCCACACCAACGCCTATACCTACTACAACTCCTGTTCCAACTTCTACTGTGCGGGCGCAAAGTAGCCCTATAGTTATTCCTACCGTTACTGGTCGCGCTATTACTAATGGAATGGCTACAACAACTGCTAGTACCACTACGGTAACGACTACCACAACGGCTGCTGTAAGCCCTACCACAACCGGATTGCCGAGCGGTGGTAGCGAAATTATCGGTGTCCCGCCAACCTTTGGACCTACACAGAATAATACAAGCCCCGCTAACACTGGCGGTAGCGGTAGCAGCGATACAAGCAAGCAATTGCCTACAACCGGCGGTGAATTGCCAATCGGTGGATTGGTACTGGCGGCTCTGACTCTGGCGGGTCGTCGCTTGAGACTGGTACGATATGCTCGGTAAATAAGGCTGTATTAGCTCAGTTAGTTTGCAGAATTAACGGTGCGACCGCTTTAAATATATGGTTTAATGCGTTGACCTTATTTTTAGGTAGGGTTATAATTTTAAGAACACGGAACGGTTGCGTGAATCAGGGTAATCAAAATAATGCCCGGTACTAGGGTTAATGGGTGATTTTATTCCTGAGCTTTTCTTACTTTTTTCTAAGGAGCTATTTCACTAATGGCGCTAGTAGGAAATCTTAAAGACTTCGGTCTGGCTGAATTTCTCTACCTCGTTGACCGGGGCTATAAGACCGGACGTCTTACTTTGCAAAGACCCGGAGATCGCGCCGAACTTTATTTTCAGACAGGTAAACTGGTGTACGCTTCCCATTTCGGGCAAGAAGAACGGCTTGGCGATATGCTGGTGCGAATGGGTCGAATTTCTCAGGAACAGGTAAACTATGCTTTACGTATCCAGCACACTCGCGAACCGAACAAGCCGTTGGGTGCGCTACTGGTAAGCAACAATATTATTTCTACCGACGAAATTAATAAATGCGTGCGTTTGCAGATTGAGGATATTACCTACGGGCTTTTTAACTGGAACGAAGGGGATTTCAAATTTGAGCAAGATGTGCAACCTCCCCCTGAAAGCTTGACTATTCCTCTCAGCGTGGAAAATATCATTATGGAAGGTACGCGCCGTATAGACGAGTGGACTCGGATTCGCGATAGAATTCCGAATCTGGATGTGGTGGTACGTTTTAGCGATCAGCCGCATGAAAAAGCGAAGGGCGTAAACCTTACACCGGATGAATGGCGAGTGTTTGCTCGTATCAATGGCTTGCATTCGATTCGCCAGATTGCACAACTTACGCACCTCAGCGAATTTGATGTTGCTCGTATCCTGTACGGTTTCCTGTCGGCGGGTCTGGTTATTATTTCCAAGCAACCGCCCCAAGCTGCTTTAAATGGTAGTTATCCCAGAACTGGGTTAGCCAGCCCTAATGCTTCCAGACCGGTCACTGCGCCTGCCTCGGCTGTACCGCCTCCTTCTGTGCCGCAACGCGCTCAGGCTCCTGCAAATGCACAGTATAATCCGGGTTATGCTGTAGGTATGAATGCTGCACCCGGAATACCGGCTCAAAGTGCGCCTCTACCACCTCAGACATTTAAAAAGAGCTTGATTCGCAGAATTATAGATGCCATATCCAGACGATAAGACCGGGAGGACTTATAGTTCGTGCAAACTGTCAAGATGGTTATTACCGGAGCAGTCGCAGCCGGCAAAACCGAATTTATTAAGTCTATTAGCGAAATAGACGTTGTTTCTACCGAGCGAAAAGCTACCGACGAAACCAGCCTGATTAAGAAAGAAACCACTGTAGCGATGGATTTTGGTCGTATCGCTATTGCGGATGACCTAGTGTTGCATCTCTTTGGTACACCCGGTCAGAAACGCTTTGATTTTATGTGGGAAATTCTGTCGGAGGGGATGCTTGGCTTAATTGTGCTGATAGATAGCACCCGCCCTGATACCTTCCGTGAAACTACCCGCATTATTGAATTTTTCACCGGATACCGTAAAACTCCTTTTATTGTAGTTTGCAATAAACAAGACTTAGAGAATGCATGGTCTCCAGAGGATATTCGCTACTCGCTGCGTCTCAGTAGTGAGGTCAAGGTCATTCCTTGTGTGTCAAAAGACCGGGATAGTGTTAAGAAAGTATTGCTCGAACTTTTATACACCATTCTGGCTGATGCGGAGGAGGATTGATGAATCGCCATGATGAGTTGGTAGGGCATCTTCGCAAGCTTCAAGCGGCTGCTCCTGAAATTGAAGCATCCGCGGTGGTAAGCCTCGATGGGTTAATTATTGCCTCGAATCTGCCGGATACTGTTGAGCCTGATAGGGTTTCGGCGATGAGCGCGGCGTTGTTGGCGCTCTCAATGCGTATTTCGGGTGAATTGAATCGAGGCTTGCTAGAGCAGGTATTTATTCGTGGTCTCGAAGGTGATATATTGCTTATGGCAGTAGGGGAAGATGCGGTACTGACCGTTATGTCACGGCGCGAGGCGAAACTAGGCATGGTGCAATACTACATGAAACGGGCAGCACGCGATATTGCGAATGTGATGCTCTAAAGAAAAGAGCGTTGGGCGGTTTTCAAGCCGCCCTTTTGTTGCCTAATCTTTGCCGTCCATACTTAACTCGATAAGTACGCCGCTGCTGGATTTCGGGTGAACGAAAGCAATATCTTTGTGGTGTGCGCCCCGTCGCGGTTGCTGGTCAATAAGTTGTAGGTGTCGTTCCTTGAGTTCATTCAACGCTTCCGGTACATCCTCCACATCAAGGCAAATGTGATGGATGCCTTCACCTCGTTTGGCGATAAACTTGGCTATCGGTGACTCTTCATTCAAAGGTTCAAGCAATTCAATTTTGCTTTCTCCTACAGTTAGGAAAGCTACCCTCACGCCTTGCTCTTCCACCACCTCAAAACCGATGTTTTCTAGCCCCAATGCTTCCTCGTAAAATTTCAAAGAACTGGTCAAATCTTTAACGGCGATACCAATGTGGTCAATTTTATTTATTGACATTTCGAGACTCCTACTATAAGGATGAAGATGTACAAATAAAGTTCCGGTAACTGTATTTATTATAGCCTATACCCTGAATAGTTGGTGTAGCTTTAACTGTTTGCAAATAACCGTCAAGCTCCTCGCTTTTTGCGCTCTGCATAAGCAGCATGAACGTTGACCTGTATAAATTCCATTTCGGGATAGCGCATTGCGCTGAGCCGTCCCCCGTAAACGCAACCCTGATCTAGATTTACGGTGTTATTGCGAAATTCAGGAAAAAGTTTTGTGGTGGGAGTGTGTCCATATACTACCAAAGGTTTGCCCCGATAATTTTCCGCCCAATTTTTCCGCTGTTTATTGCCATCCGGTGTGATTAATATTTCGCCATTCAGGCAGAAATTAAAGATACGGGGAGTGAGTTTCCCTATCATGTGTTCTTCGATACCGGCATGCGCTACTACCAGTTTATTTTGATTAAGTAACAAATAGGGAGGCGCGTTTTTTACGAGTGCGTTGATTAATTCGCCGACTTCTAAATACTCTTTTGTACCCAAGCGTTCAATCCAATTGCGTGTACTATTGGAGTCTACGCTTTCAGGTCGTTGGAAATATCTATAGTTGGCGTAACAATGGTTTCCGGGTATAAATAGCGCGTTATCTGTTTTTACCATAGCATTGACCAATCGTAAAACCTCTAGATTTTTAGGACCGCGATTTACTATGTCTCCTAGAAAAACAGTGCGCCTACCTAGAGGATGTCGGTAAATGCCATTCTCCTCCTGATAACCAAGTTTTTTGAGCAATTCGCAAAGCTCATCGTAACAGCCATGAATATCCCCAATCAAATCGAAGGGACCGCATTGCTCAGGTTTTTCCAATGAAAGCGGCACGATTTCCACTTGAAGATTGGTAATTTCATGCTGGTTTAGTTTGATAATCTGGTCGAAGCCTTCTTTTTGCGCGTTATTTTCGACTTCCTGATATAGCTTGAATTGTTTCTCTACTACCTTTGCGCCTACCGGAGGTGGGTCTATTCGGGCAGCATCCCGCTCACGACAGAGTTTTTCAGGCGCATCTATTAGCAACAATAGAATTGCGAAATCATGGCGATGGACAATTTGGAGCAATTCACGGCGGACTTGCACTGTCAGCGCGGTGCTATCTACTATCGTGGTGCGCCCGTATCGAAGCCGGGCATCTAGTATCCAATATAGCAAATCAAAAGCGTCTTTGCTGCTATCCTGATTGCGTTCATCATCGCAAACTAGACCTCGAAATTTGTCAGAGGAAAGTACCCAGTTAGCAGGAAAATTACGAGCGGCAAAGGTACTTTTACCGCTGCCACTCGGTCCGCATAAAGTTATTACAGTTGGGCGTGGGATAACTAGGCGCGTATGGTTGTCTGATAATTGCGCCTGATTGAGGCTGCGTTCCACAAAATCCTTGAATTCATACTAACAGGGCTTGGTTGTTATTATTCCTGTTAGTATAGCATATCAACCTACTTTACGGATTTGGCTGTGTGCTTCGCCTGCCATTGTGACCATGCTTCGTCCTTTGGTATCTACAAAGTAGGTGGAGGCGGCGCTATCAACCAGATCGGGAGTAAGGCGCGGCGGTTCCATATTGTACTTCGCCATTGAGACAATCTGGTCTATTAGGTCACGCGGTTGGCACATACGGAAAGGACGGTTATGCGGTAGATAATACCGTTCAATTAGGTAGTCAATCGCTTTTTCATCATAGGGTATTTTCTTGCTTTTGCAAACCAGTTGCCAGATTTGGCGATACTGTTTTTCATCTGGGTCTCCGATGTTAATTTTGTATTTGATACGGCGCAAGAAGGCTTCATCGGCTATGTCCATCGGGTCAAGGTTGCTACTAAAAGCTATCAACTGGTCAAAAGGCACTTCCATTTTTTTACCTGTTACCAGTGTAAGATAATCGTAGCGTTTTTCGAGCGGTACAATCCAGCGATTGAGCAAATCCATTGGGCGGCATTGCTGGCGACCAAAGTCATCAATCAGAAAGATACCGCCGTTAGCTTTCATCTGGAAAGGTGCTTCGTAAACCCTAGCGTTTTCGTTATAAATCAGGTCGAGGCTTGCCAGCGTTAACTCCCCGCCTACAACTACTACCGGGCGTTTGATACGTACCCAACGCGCATCGTAGGGCAAATTTTTATCCTGCGTGGGGTCATCCACAGCGACATGGTTAATCGGGTCGTAGAGTTTGATTATTTGCCCATCGGTTTCGATTGCATGAGGCACGTAAATATCACCACCCATCAGGCGAGTGATGCGCTCGGCGATAGAAGTTTTGCCATTGCCTGCTGCGCCAAAGAAGAAAACCGAAGAACCGGAATTTACAGCCGGACCGATTTGGGTTAGCACATAGTCATGGATAATCAGGTCGGCGAAAGCCTTGCGAATATTTTTATGAGTGACCACCACATGTTTTATGGTCTGGAGTTTGATGGCTTTTATCGCTTCTTCCAGCGGTACGGGCATTGCTCCCGCATACGCCGTTTTATCTAAGAGTTCGGCGGCGCGTTTGACTCCTTTGGGCGTAAGTACATATTCGTAGCCACCATCTCCCGATCCAATCATTCCGCCAATATCAAGTAATTCCTGCAAACGCAATTCTTCCAGAAGATCTCGGATAATGCCATAAAATTGGACGCGCAAGCGGGCAGCCATTTTATTTCCGGTAATACGACCATTAAAATAAATGGAGCGCAATATCATTTCCGATACAAAGCCCCGATTCAAGCCTAATTCTTCCACACTGTTCGGGATTGTGGGAAAATAAGCCGGTTCCTCCGGTTCTGGCTCATTCTCTTCTGCCTCGCTATTTTCGCTTGTTCCAAGATAATGCGGGTAATCTTTTAGTTCCTCGCTGACAGGCAAGCCCTGTTTGCGCCGTTCCATTTCTGCTGCCCATTCCCTGACCTGCTTTTCATGCAGCATCAGGTGAGCCAGCGATTCCATATCGCCCTTTGCTTTTGTTTCGCTTATAGCCGCGTAGAGCGCTCTTACCACTAGGCATTTCCCACCGTTTTTCCAGAAGTGATGTGGGTAGTTGTTGGCACGCGCATAGCAATCTGGGGTAAGATTTGACCGGTTCATTTCTTCTACGGCGGATTGCTCAATTAAGAATTGCATTTTTAAGTATCCTCTATCTAGTTAGAGACTCCGAAAAATATAAAGCTTTGCGGGAAATGAGTCGGCTTCAAGAATCAGAGGTAAGCCAACCACTACTGTATTATATATATTACTATATCAATTGTAACGGGTAATAAGAATTAAGAAATATAGCAAGGAAATACTAATAAAGTCCTATAAAATGTGGCAAGGCTATATTATAGCAATAATACATTGCTTTGGGTCTAGGTGAGTTCCCATTGAGGGCGAATATCCAGACTCAACTCGGCAATTGCTTCTTTGGCGTATCTAAACTTGAAATAGGCGGCGGCGGCAACCATTGCTCCGTTATCGGTGCAGAAAATCAGAGGAGGGAAACTAATAGGTATAGGTTTGGCGAGTCGGGCAGTTTGCTCCGAAAGCGCCGTTCGCAATGCCTTGTTTGCCGCTACTCCACCGGCAATTATTATCGCTTTTGCGCCATGTGCTTCGGCTGCTGCTACAGTTTTGGTTGCCAGCGTTTCCACGGCGGCTTGCTGAAAACTTGCGGCAATATCGGCGACAGGCAAATCATCGTTCAAAGCCAGTTGGGGTTGCTTGATAGGTTTATCTTGTTGGTTCGCTCCAGAGAAAGGGGTGGGTTTGGGAG
>NZ_JBAXHI010000079.1:0-7335 GCF_037138995.1 Candidatus Chlorohelix sp.
AACGCCTTTATCAGCCTTGCATTTCTGGCTTCCCGGAAAAAATCCGATTTGACGGCAGGGCAGCTATTTGCGCGAGGCTTGACGGGAGTTATCGGGATTACAGCGATTATCTCTTCCTTGACTATCTCGATAATTTTGCTCGTTTTCCTGCAAGGCTCTAATGAGCATCTGGTGAGTGTCAAAGAGATATTCATCTGGATACCTAGCGGTGATGATTTCCAAATTAAATTTGGCTTGATGCTAGATCCGCTAACCTCAGTTATGACAGTGGTAGTTACCACTATCAGCCTGATGGTACATATCTTTAGCACAGGCTATATGAAGAACGAAGACGGTTTCCACCGCTTCTACACCTACCTACCTTTCTTTACCTTTAGTATGTTGTTGCTGGTAATGTGCAATAACTTCTTGTGGTTATATGTAGGTTGGGAACTGGTGGGCTTGAGCAGCTATCTGCTAATCGGTTTTTGGTTCGCCAAAAAATACGACTGGGGTCGCATGCTGCCTTCTGCCGCCAACGTCAAAGCCTTTGTGGTCAACCGCATCGGTGATTTTGGGTTCGGTCTAGGCGTAATGTGGCTGTTCGTAATTATGCTTCCACACGGTGAGGGAATACCGCTCTTTGACCGTCTGAACTACGAGAACGTCTTTAAAGTTTTTGAAGAAGGTCTGGTAGATGGCAAAGTAGTATTCCTAGTTAGCATCCTGCTGTTTATGGGCGCTATGGGTAAATCTGCACAGATGCCTTTACATGTATGGTTGCCGGACGCGATGGCAGGTCCTACTCCTGTTTCAGCCCTCATCCACGCCGCTACAATGGTGACAGCCGGTGTATATCTGGTAGGACGTATCAACCCTATCATTGTGCGCTCGGAAGAAGCTATCGCCGCTGTAGCAGTTATCGGTATCCTGACTGCTTTCTTCGGAAGCACCGTAGGTACAACCCAGAAAGATATTAAAGCGGTTATGGCTTACTCAACTGTAAGCCAGTTGGGGTATATGTTCTTTGCTCTAGGTGTGTACGGTTGGATAGCAGCCTTCTTCCATCTTATGACGCACGCTTTCTTCAAAGGTTTGCTCTTCCTCGGCTGTGGTGCAGTTATACACAGCAACGAAGACACTATCAAAGAAATGTTTGAAGAAATCCATCATAACGCTGAAGAATGGGCTAAGAAGAAATATCCTAATGACCCAGAAAAAGCAGCGGAGTATGCCTTCGAATTATTTGAAGCAGCTGAAAATGCCATCGAATACGGCGTTGATCCGAAAAGCGATGACCGTCTGTTACGTGAAGGCTTAGACCCGCAAGATATGGATTATATGGGCAACTACTTTAAACAGATGCCCGTTGTCGCCATCAGCATGACCTTTGGGGCAGCTGCTCTCGCTGGCGTGCCGCTAACCGCCGGCTTCTGGAGCAAGGACGAAATTCTCGGTACTGCCGCCCTACAAGGACAGTGGTGGATTTACCTAATCGGTCTCTTCTCAGCCTTGTTAACCGCCTTCTATAGCTTCAGAATGATTTTCTCGGTTTTCTGGAGCGACAGCTACCGTTTGCCGAAAGCCCTTACTAGGCTGGCGCATGCCGGTATGCAGAAGAAAGCGAAAGAACTAGGCATACAATATTTCAACCCGATTGAAATCATTGAGTTCGTGGGAGGCAACGCCGATAAAAACCGCAAACAGGTTAAGGTGCATGTCCACAAACCGGGCTGGAATATGCAAGCTCCGCTCGTATTCCTAGCTTTTATGTCCATCGCTGCTGGTTACGTCGGTCTGCCAAATGTAATTTTTGGCAACGGGGTAAACCAAATCGAGAAATTCTTGGAACCAACCTTCGAGCCTGCGCTTAAAGTAATGGAAAGTAATGACATTACTAAACAGCCTGACTTCACCGGAACCTTAATTCTGTTACTGGTTTCGGCTGTAGTATCACTTACTGGCGTAGGGATTGCCTACGTGATGTATCACAAAAACCGGGAAACGCTACCGGAACGGGCAATGCGCCTCTCGGGACCGCTTTACTACATCTCGCGCAACAAGTGGTATTTTGATGAAGTGTATAACCTAATCTTTATACAGGGCGGTATGGCGTTCTTCCGCTTCCTGTGGCGTGGCATAGACGTATTCATCATTGACGGTATCGTCAACGGTGTAGGATACGTGACTCGCTTTATTTCACAGGGCTTGCGTAAAGTACAGACTGGCTTTGTAACCAATTATGCGCTCTATATCGCGCTCGGTCTGGTAGTGGTGGTGGCAATCTTCTACTTGACGGTGGGGGTTAAATTCTAATGCTATCCTTAATGACTTATCTGCCGCTTGCTGGAGCGGTGCTGATACTACTAGCGCCAAAGAATAATGACATTATAAGAGGCATTGCGCTTGTAACAACCTTCGCCAACTTTATAGTATCGTTGATCATAACCATCGGTTTTGATCGCTCTTTGACCGGATACCAGTTTACTGAAAAAGCAGAGTGGATACCCGGCTTGGGCGCAACCTACCATATGGGTGTGGACGGCGTTTCAGTGCTAATGCTCTTGCTAGACGGCATACTTTTCTTCTTGGCAATCATTGCCAGTTGGAAGCCCATCCAAACCCGCATCCGTGAATATTATTTCTCGATGCTGTTATTGAATGTAGGTCTAGTTGGAGTCTTCTGCGCCCTAGACTTCTTCCTATTCTACATCTTCTGGGAACTGGTACTAATCCCGATGGCGGTACTTATCGGGGTTTGGGGTGGTCCTAGGCGTATCTACGCTGCCGTCAAGTTCTTCCTTTACACGTTAGTCGGTAGCCTTCTGATGCTGGTGGCGATTATCGCCCTGTATTTCGAGTATGTAAAAGTAACTGGCAAAGCAGCTACACTGGATATTGTAGAAATAACTGAAGGCTTGGCTAAATCAGGTGGTTTAAACCACGACTTCCAGTTCTGGGCATTTCTTGCCTTCGGTATAGCATTTTGTATCAAAATCCCAATGTGGCCTCTCCACACTTGGTTGCCCGATGCACACACCGAAGCGCCAACCGCCGGAAGCGTTATTCTGGCGGGTGTAATGCTTAAAATGGGCGGTTATGGTCTTATCCGCTTTAACCTATCGCTTTTCCCCAATGCCAGCCACGACCTTGCGCCATTTATGATTGTTTTATCACTTATCGCCATCATTTACGGAGCGTTGGTAGCGTTGGTACAGCCAGATATGAAACGTCTGGTAGCATATTCCAGCGTAAGCCACATGGGTTTCGTAGTATTGGGCTTGTTCAGCTTTGCTGCCGGTTTTGGTGAAAAGACAATCAAGGGCGAAATTAATCCGTTGCTCAACAATAGACAGGGCTTTGATGGCGCGGTCTTCACAATGTTCAGCCATGGGCTGTTGACCAGCGGGTTGTTCCTCTGCGTAGGCGTTATCTACGACCGCCTACACACTCGCGACATCAATACAATCTCGAATACGTTGCGAATTGGAAATCGCATGCCTTTGTACGCCACCATTATGATGGTTTATACAATGGGTTCGCTAGGTTTGCCAATGTTGAGCGGTTTCGTAGGGGAGTTCCTGTCTATGCAGGGTGCTTTCCGCGTAACCGGTTGGTACGCCTTTACGGCTTCCTTCGTTATTGTTTTTGCGGCAGTCTATATGCTGTGGTTGTACAAGCGCGTCTTATTCGGGCGTGTGGACGATTACGACCTCGCGTTTGTAGAAGCCAAAATCAAAGAAGCGGAAGAATATGAACGCAGCCATGGTGGACACAACAGCCATGATGCAGCGCATAGTCACGAAGAACATGCTCACGAAAAACACGGGCATGGACATGGTCACGCAGATAAAGATATGCTACGCAACGGCGCAAAGTTAAAGGATTTAAATTTTGCAGAGTGGTTTGCGCTTTATCCAATGGCTGCTTTTTCAATAGTTACGGGCGTTTTCCCGGTGCTTGTGCTTGATTTCTTGGGCAAACCTGCCGAGGCAATTACCGGAGTGGCTTCTAAATCCGTCCAATTTGCCGAGGTCATTGACTTCACGGCAATTGTACAGCAATTCTTTAGATAAGACGGAGATATCAAGTGTCTCTAGAGTCGGTAATATTCCAAATTTCAAATGTTAAGCCGAGCTTCACTGGCGACGATTTTATTAAACTGTTGCCTGAACTCATCGTGTTGCTTAGCGGCACTCTGATTACCATCATTGATATGCTGATACCCAAAGACAAGCGCCCTAGTTTAGGCTGGTTGGCGTTGATAGGGTATAGCAGCGCACTGGTAGCAGCAGTAGCATTGTTCAATTATGTACCACCTACAGGAGTACCTAGCAGTTCCTTTGGTGGTATGTTCATCCGTGATAATTTCACCACATTCCTTGAAGTTGTCTTCCTGATTTCCGCCATCCTCAGCGTGCTAATTGCGCCGGATTATGTGCTGAAACGGGATATGCCAATCGGCGATTTCTATAATATCCAGAGTTCCGCCGTTCTGGGTATGATGGTGACTGCTGCCGCAGGAGATTTGACGGTAATATTTGTGGGTATTGAACTCATTTCTATCTCCGTTTACATCCTTACCGGCTTTGCTCGCAATGACAAAGGCTCGGCAGAAGGCGCGTTGAAATACTTCTTGCTCGGTATTATCGCTACTGCCATTCTGGTGTACGGTATGGCTTGGTTGTTCGGTATGACCGGCTCAACCAACTTAAACGAAATCCGGCAAGCTATTACTGCAACCCCAAGCCTGAAAGACGATCCGGGTTTGACCTTCGCAATGCTGCTGTTGATTGTAGGCTTCGGTTTCAAGATTGCGGCGGTACCTTTCCATATCTGGACACCAGATGCCTATGAAGGCGCACCAACTCCGATAACCGCTTTTATGTCCACCGGACCAAAAGCGGCGGCTTTTGCAGCGTTGGTTCGGGTTATGGTGCAAGGGATACCGCAACTTTCCGAGCAATGGACTATTGTTATTGCAGTGCTGGCAGTGCTAACCATGACTCTCGGCAACGTAGTAGCAATCGTGCAGAAAAGCGTCAAGCGCATGCTGGCTTACTCCAGTATTGCTCACACAGGCTACATAATGATTGGTCTAGCAGCCTATGTTAATAGCCCTGAAAAGGGGCGTGATGCGATTAGCTCGATTCTGTTGTACTCGGTTATCTACGTATTCATGAATATGGGTGCGTTTGGTATCGCCATTTGGTTGCAGAATACCGGGAACGGCATAGACGAAGGAGATTACAACGGGCTAGGTAGCTGGGCGCCAATTCCGGCACTAGCAATGGCAGTTTGTCTTTTCTCGTTGACAGGCTTGCCACCCACAGGCGGTTTCTTCGGAAAGTTCTTTGTATTCCGAGCCGCTATTGATAGCGACCTTACATGGTTGGTAATTGTAGGGGCATTAAACAGCGCAATATCGGCGTTCTTCTACTTGCGTATAATTGTGGCAATGTACTTCCGACCTGCTCCAGAAGGCATTAAGGAAAGGGCACAACCCACTAAGGCGTTGTTTATAACAACCGCGCTGATAATAGTTACCGCAGCAATTCTGATATTGGGCATTTACCCAGGTCCAGCCCTAGATTGGGCAAAAGACGGAGCAACTCCTTTCTTTGAGGGGATAAAAACCGCGCTAGGACAATAGTAAAAAGCAGAAAATCAAAAAAGCCCTTTCCACTAATACAGGAAAAGGGCTTTTTTTTGACATTTAAAAAGCAAAAACCCCTCATAAAACTGAGGGGTTGCAAATATATACTGCTACTATGTGAAATGAATTTCTAGTGACTGTTAATGCGATCTTCCAATAAAGCCTGAAAAGCGGTATCTCCTTCAACCCATCCGCAATGTACGCAAACCCATGCTTCATGATTAGGCTGTGGCAATTGTGCCCGCTTGTACATCAAAAATAAACGGTTTCCTATCGGTTCAAGATTACTACCGCAATTATTGCAGTGTGCTTTATCATAAGAAATACCAGCTTTGCTGCCCCGGATTGTTGCTTCATTTCGAGCCATGCTGCCACCCTCCCGTAGAACGGAAAAAACTACGTTACAACTAAATCATAGAGTTCTTATCTTTGAGCAGATTAGGTTAGATAAGTTTTGTAGAAGTTTTTTTTTGTAATTATTATAACAATAATTATACTTTTGTTAATAAATGGTGTCAAGTAGATAAATTTTTACGTGCGGCTTAATTTTTGGGGAATTGTCTGGTTTTGCTCCATCCGTACAACAACAAAGCGGCTGCCAGCAAAGCTACCATACCTACCAGACCACCCTCTGGACCAAATGAACCGCCTGTAACAGAGTCTGGACCATCTACCAGAGGTTGCAACACCGGGGAAGAAACGGTAAACCCACTTACGGGAAAGCCAAAAATCACACCCTGCGCGAAGTTCCAAGAAAAATTGAAGGCTATGGGCAACCACAAGCGTCCGGTAATCATGTAAGCATATGCAAAAACCAGACCTGCCAACGCAATATTAACCGCCGCAAGGATACTACCATGAGGATTCAAAAGATGAGATAGCCCCCAGAAGACTGACGAGGCGACTACAGCCGCTACGCCGCCCCAAGTGAGATTTATAGCTTGAAGAATGTAGCCACGCACTACCAGTTCTTCAGCAATAGCCACACACAGAAAGATTGCCACCCATTGTAATATTTGACCAGCATCGTAGTTTGGACCGGTATTGCTAAGCATAAAACCGGTAGAACGTTCAAAAAAATAGACTAGCGCAAATAGCAAGGGTCCAAGCAAAATACCAAGAATAATATCTACAGGAACCGCAGTATATAAGCGCAAGCCAAGGTCGAGAATAAAATGCCCTCTAGCCACGCGCTGGCTAACGAAAACGGCTGTTACTGACCCTACCAGCAAAACCAACGCACCCCAAATACTGCTGACGCTAAGCACGCCCCCGTCCTGTGAAACTGAATTGACAATTTGCCCGAAAGAATCGAGATAATTAAATTTATTAGGGGGATTTATTAAGGCATAGATAAAGGCAAAACTAAAGATTAGCAAAGTGGTTATGATAAAATAAAGGCTGAAGAAAAAAGCCAGATCCCTGAATGTCCGAATCCAGCCTAACCGTTGCTCGGCACTGGCAGGGTCTCGCTTTTGAATTTCAGATTTCAGTCCCAGAAAACGCAGGCTAATAAACCAACCTGCACTTACCAGCAATGCTACTACAAGCACGACCAGAAAATTCATTGCATAACCTTCAGTTGAATATGCCAAACAATAAAAAATAATAAGCGCATTATACACTAAAAATAGACACATCTAAATTTGGTATATTCAATGGAAAAGTTATCTACATTTTGTGTATAGCGGTTGATAACT
>NZ_JBAXHI010000080.1:0-7074 GCF_037138995.1 Candidatus Chlorohelix sp.
TTATTGACAAGGTGGTCAATATTGCACGCAAAGGGCGCACATTAGGAGTGCATGTCATACTTGCCACTCAAAAGCCTGCTGGCGTTGTTACCGGTCAACTTAATTCAAATACTAAGTTCCGTATTTGTCTCAGGGTGGAAACGCCTGAGGACAGTAACGATATGTTGGGGCGCAAGGACGCTGCCATGCTTTCCAAAGACCAACCGGGGCGGGCATTTTTCAAAGTGGGAAACGATATTTTTGAACAATTTCAGGTAGCTAATACCGAAATTCCATTTGCTCCTATGCAAGATGAAAACGAATCCGAAAAGTTGATTGCAACCTTGTGTGACCCCAACAACTGGCGTATTTCACCTGTGTTAATGCCAAAGCCCCGTTCTTCAAGAGATTCTAAGAATGAGGCTCCTCGCTGGATGGATTTTGACGAGATTACAGCCCAATGCTTAGCTGCATCTAAACGTACTGTGATTCGCAATAAACACAAGCCATGGTTAGACCCAATGGGCGATCGTTATTATCTGCGAGATTCTCAGTTTTTGGGTAATCGCGGTTTCGATGAGAAAGCCCTAAGCTGGTCCATTCAACCACCCTATGATTATGGAGTCGCTCCAATTGCGCTAGTTGACAATGTAGTTGAACAAAAACAAGAGCCGCTTTTTATGAATCTTTCCAGAGATGGAAGTTATTGTATTAGCGGATTGGCAGTTTCAGGCAAAACAATGGCATTGTATTCTATGCTTACAGCCTTGATTTTAACTCATTCACCGGACGAGTTGCAAATTTATCTAGTGGATATGGGCAATACGCTAAAGCCTTTTGCCGGTTTGCCTAACACTGTCCAATATATTCCTATGACCCAGATGTCTTCTCTCAAAGAGGTATTTAAACAACTTTACCAAGTTTTTCAGGAACGTCGGATTAAATTCGCCGAAAAAGGGGTTTTGGATATGGCTAGTTATCGCGCTATTGCCCAACCCGGCGAGAAACTACCATATATATTCATTGCCTTTGATAATTACGCTTCTATCCGTCACAGCCTTCCCTTTGATGCGGAACATCTGAAAGGCCTTGTTCGAGAGGGGCGGCAATATGGCATGCACGTGGCAATTACAATGGATCGCGCTCAGGATTTTGAGTATGGGCGTATGGCAGAACAATTTTTTCAAGTTGCGCTACGTCAGGCACGTGAAGATATATCTTTCCCTGTTCCCAGAAATATGGTTGGTAGTTGGAATGAAAGACCGGGACGCGGCTTCATCAAAGGTCCACCTAATAACCCTCCCCTTGAAGTGCATTTTTTGTTGCCGTTTCTAGGCGAGCCTGATGTTCAGGTAAAGAACATTGAAACTCTTGTAACCAAAATGCAGAAAGCGGCTAGGAAAAATCCTGCATGGGCGGTTCAGAATAGCGCCACAGCACCTGCCGCTGCCAAAGAGGTTACTGAGAAAATCGTTAAAGAGCCTAGCAACTCGCAATCGGTTTCCCATGAAGATATAAAACAGCTTGCAGAGTCATGGTTTAAGTTGCCGGCTAAGGAAGTTCCTGAGCCCATACCTGAAAACCCAGCCATTCCACAGCCGGAGCCTGTTAGCATACCATCGGAAATACCGCAGGTTTTGGAAGAAAATTCTTCTGCGCCTCCTCCATCCTCTAATGGTAGTGATTCTACCTCTAACCCGGATGAAAAACCGCGTAAGGAGAAAAAACCGCTAAGATTATAAATTCAACTTTGACTTGAATAATTACTTGACGTTCTTTTGAAAATTATAATGGAACCAAAAAATCGGACACGGGAAGACAGAGAAGTAATGTTCCTGAGCAAATGGATTGGTTTGGAGCCTTTCCTTCCATTGCTTTGAATTTACTTGTCAAAAATATTATTCTCTAAAAAGCTGGGGGGTAGTGGGGAGTGCTTAGTAATGCAGAGATAGCATGCTATAATAGATTTTTGCTATTGTTAAGCAGCTCTAAATGTTTGGCAAAATTAAAATTCACCTCTTCCAAAAAAGCACTCCCGTTCAGGAAAAAGCCCGGGATTAGCGATTATCCATTGATTTTCCATAGTAATTGCGCGGTACCAACTTGCCAAAAACCTGAAGCGTTGGAGGAAATACTCAGACAAACTGCCTCGCACATTTGCAAGTTCAACTTGAGATTGGTTTTCAAACTTTGCCCAATAGCGTTTAGTTCTGGCATGTGGCTTACAAATACAAGGCTTTCTACTCCGAGGTTAGCCACAATTGTTTTAAGACTCCATTCGACTACATTTGGAGATTGCAACGCCAATTCTTTCACTTCATGCACGCCAGCAATAGGGTTTAATTGAGTCGAAAGTAGACGGGCAGTTGTAGCTGCTCTCCGAAAAGGGCTGGTGAAAATAATTCTGGTATAAGATATAGTATCTTCAAAGTGGATAGGAGGAAGAGTTTTTACCAGCCCTTTGCCCAGAATTTGCACACTTTTTTTCCCATGCTGCGTTAGTGGGCGCATAGAGTCATCGGCAGGATAGGGCAATTCGTACTCCGCATGTCTGACAAGTATTACTAACGTTTCTCCAGTAGAAGATTTCATGCTGTTTGTTTGACCGCAATTATAATTAACACACTGAAAAGCATAATAATCAAGCTAAGATAAAAAAGTATAATGATTATCCAGAAGCCTAATCCAAGACTAGCTTTTTTTATTTCTTCCGAAACTTGAGGGTTATTTTCTGACGGTTCTAGCATTATAAAATTTCCCAGATAGCCTTTCAATTTTGTGCCAATAGGATATAATCTCAGATTATAGGTGGGTGCAATCTGATTATTCCAATAATTTGTTTTGTATGTATTATACTCATAGTTGCCGATAGTAGCCACAGAATAATCAATATAAAATAAATTATAACAGTCAGGAATGTTAAAGGCATAGAATATGGCAACTGAAAGTACCGTTGGTAACGCAGTAAGTATGAAAACTCTTCAAAGATTGCAAATCGCGCTGCTTTTTCTGGCATTTATTCTGATTGGCGCAACTGAAGGGGGTGTAGGGGTACTAATTCCTTCCATCCAGCTAAGCTATAGCCTTGATAAAGCGACTGTCAGCCTCTTATTTCTCGCAGGCACTAGCGGATATTTAACGGCAGCATTACTCAGTGGCTTGCTGATTGAAAAATTCGGACACCGCAACTTTATTCTCTTTGGAACTGCCATAATCTTTGCCGGAGCTTTTCTGGTAACTTTACAACCCCCATTCGTTTTGTTGATGCTGGTGTGGCTTAGTCTTGGATTCGGAATTGCAGCGCTCGATTCTGGAGTCAATTCCTATGTCGCCAGTTGGCAGCACAACTCCGCTATTCTGAATTATTTGCATGGCTTTTATGGTGTGGGAGCGCTCTCAGGACCCCTAGTAGCATCATTCGTGATTAACAACGGCTGGAGTTGGAATAATACCTATTATGTATGGTGTTTTCTAGCCGCGATAGTATTGGTCAGCTTCCGGCTAGTTTTCATCAAACCGCTCGAAATATCAAAGCAAGAATTACATAATAAAGCTATACAAACTTCCGATGAAAATGTATTGTTGGGAGCAATAAAGCTAAAAGTTGTTTGGCTTACTGCGCTGTTCTTGTTTCTTTATGTTGGCAGCGAAGTAAGTTTGGGAAATTGGAGCTACAGTTGGCTTACACAGCAAAGAGAACAAGTTGCTTGGTTAGCGGGTTGGTTGGTAAGCGGTTACTGGATAGGGCTGACATTGGGTAGGCTAACGCTGGCTAGGGTTTCGCAGTGGGTTGGTACGCAACGTTTAATCTGGGGATGTTTGGCTGGGACAGTTAGCGGGATTCTAATACTAATCTTTTTAGCAGGTACTTCAGGGGTTTGGTTAGCTAGTGGTTTAGCTTTGTGCGGCTACAGTTTGGGTCCTATATTTCCCACTACTATAGCGCTTATCTCCACCATTGTTCCAGAAAGATTACTTGCCAGCGCAATAGGACTTCTGGTAAGCTTGGGAAGTATGGGAGCGGCTTTCTTTCCATGGCTGGCGGGCAATCTAGCCGAAAAACTGGGATTGTGGAGTTTACTACCGTACTTATTAGTTCTGACCGCAATTATGCTGCTACTTTGGATTATGCTATTTAGAGAATATCGCAAAAGACCAATAGACGTGTAAACGAATAAATCAGGAGGAATTACCGTAAATAATTTTCTTTTACTCCAAATTTGATTCTATCTTTCCCCAAAGAGCGTTTACTAATTTAATCTTACCCTTTCTGCTATCCATTAGGGATTATCGCCGTTGTGATTTAAATCGAGTCATCGGTTTCAGGCTCTGGTTGTTCCTGTGCTTGCGCTTTTGCCCTAGCTTTTGCAGCGCGTCGCCCCGCCAAACCGCCCGCCTGAGAACGGCTACGATGCTGACGTACTAAATCAAATTCCGCTTGAATAGCTTCAAGCTGGCGAGCGACACGCATCTCTTCCAACTGATACAACTCGAAAACCTCGCTATCCTCTACCTGCTTAACCTGCTCTATTCGCACCTGCAACTCTACAATACCCTTATCAAGAGTTCGTAAGCGTTCATCTAGGGTAACAAAGCGAGTCTGGGTACTCTCATTATTACCGACGATAACCTGATTCAGACTGAAAAATTGGCTCTCAAGTTGCTGGCGGATTTCCTCAAGGCGACCTTGATTGAGTAAGATGCGTTCGTTAAACAGGCGCTCAACCCGCACCACATTGCTCATAACGCGCTCATCTTCTTGGCGCAAAACATCCAGTACCGGAGCTACCTCATCAATACGAGCGGTATCCAATCGCTGCAAATCTTCGAGGCGTGTGATACGGTTGGCGAAAAGTTGCACCTCTGCACGCAAATCAACGACCTGCTGGTTAAATTCTTCAGCTATGCGGCGCACACTCTGCTCGTTATTATGGATTATATCCAGCACCCGATCCAATTCGCGCTGATAAAACTCTTGCGCGTTAGCAGTTATCTTAACAGCTTCGCGTAAATCGCGAATAGCGCCGTCCAGCCTAGTAATCTGACTTTGCCCATCTCGCACCGTCATGAGAAGTTTATCAAGCTGAAGCCGGTCCAACCCAAGTTGTTCATTTTCCTTGCGGCGTGTCTCCACTATATCAGCAAACTGTGAGCGCAAATCCCGCACCGCTTTAGCTGGTTCGCCAGAACGAAACTGCAACTCCGCCAATTCCTGCTTGATGCGCTGCTCATCAAGATTACGCACCTGAGTTGCTTGCGTAACCTCTGCTACGAAACGATCCATTTGCTCACGTATCTGGATTACACGCAACTCGCTCTGTTTCCAGTTATCCTCAACGGAGTGCTGCCGCGCCATCTGCTCGCGCACTATGCGCCGCACCTCATCTACCTGCTGCTGTAGCTGGTAAAGTTGTGCCTCGCCTTTTTTGAGAGAATCATCATCGCGATAGTTGCGCGTTAAATCCATTGGAAACCTTCCTTATTACTTGAAAAAAGATGTCAGGCAAGCCTGAAACCTGTTAAATACCCTGCCCGCCGCCCCGAAAAGGAGCAAGCAGGCAAAAGTCAGAGACGAATTACTTAGCGTTGAGGTTATAGAACGCCGCTTTACCGGGATAAACCGCGCCCACACCAAGTTCTTCCTCAATACGTAGAAGCTGGTTGAATTTCGCCACACGCTCGCTACGAGCTGGCGCGCCAGTCTTGATTTGCATAGTATTGAGGGCAACCGCGAGGTCTGCAATGAAAGTATCTTCAGTTTCGCCGCTGCGATGGCTCATTACAGCAGTAAAACCGGCGCGTTGTGCCATTGAAACCGCCTCGATGGTTTCGGTGAGTGAGCCAATCTGGTTCACTTTAGTGAGCATCGAGTTGGTGGTGCCTTCGGTGATGCTGCGAGCGAGTCGCTTGGTATTGGTTACAAGATGGTCGTCACCTACAATCTGGAGACGACTCCCCAAACGCTCGGTCATCAACTTCCAGCCATCCCAATCATCTTCTGCCAAACCATCCTCGATAGAAATAATCGGATATTTTTCCACCCAGTTAGCCCAGAAATCAACCATCTCGGCGCTGCTCAACTCACGCCCTTCTTTAGCCAACACGTATTTACCATCCTGATAAAGCTCGGTGGTAGCGGGGTCAAGCGCAATGAAAACCTGCTCGCCCGGCGTGTAGCCTGCCTTCTGAATTGCTTCAAGAATAACCTCGATAGCCGCTTCGTTATTCTTTAGGCTAGGCGCAAAACCGCCTTCGTCACCGATACCTACGCTCAAACCTCTGCCGTGAATCACCTTCTTGAGCGATTGGTAAATTTCCGCGCCCCATTGCAAAGCTTCGGCGAAACTCTTTGCACCTACCGGCATAACCATAAATTCCTGAAAATCGGTGGAATCTTCGGCATGCTTGCCGCCATTCAGAATATTCATCATCGGTACGGGTAGAGTACGCGCTCCCACGCCACCCAAATAGCGATACAGGGGCAAGCTGAATTGTTGCGCTGCTGCTCGTGCTACCGCCATTGAAACGCCCAGAATAGCATTTGCGCCCAGTTTTGCCTTGTTATGGGTGCCATCAAGTTCAAGCATGATTTTATCAATACCGACTTGGTCACTGGCATCTAACCCTTCCAGCGCATCAGCGATAAGGGTATTTACATTGTTAACTGCTTTTAGCACGCCCTTACCGCCGTAGCGTTTGGCATCCCCATCGCGCAATTCAACCGCTTCATGTGCGCCGGTGCTGGCGCCGCTCGGTACTCCGGCTCGCCCAAGTGCGCCACCTGCTAAGGCTACTTCCACTTCAACGGTGGGGTTCCCACGCGAATCAAGTATTTCCCGTGCAATTACTGATTCAATTTCAGTCATCTTCATCTCACTCTCAGATTAATTATTTCTGTTTCAACTTAATACTAAAACAATACCTCTGTCATGATACACGAATCGCTAAAGAATCACAATTTAGCTGAACAAAAATACAGGGCTTTTCAGAAAATAACAAAAACAAGCAAAAGCTTCGATTTGCTAAAAAAGAAGATGCCTGTTTGACCAGAAGAGGGCAAGTGCCTATTGTACTGGCTGCTATTAACAATGCTGT
>NZ_JBAXHI010000081.1:0-7040 GCF_037138995.1 Candidatus Chlorohelix sp.
TGGTCAGAACGTAGCCTGTGCCGGCAAGGTCAATCGTCAGGTCGGAGAAGGTAGCAACACCGTTCACCGCCGCAACCGTAGTTGTACCGCCAAGAACTGCGCCCGTTGCGCCTGTGCCGCTCTTGATAGCGACGGTCACATTACCGGTGTAGTTCGTAACGGGGTTGCCGTTCTCATCCTTCACCGTTATTACCGGTTGCGTGGTAAAGGCTGAACCTGCTACTGCCCCATTCGGCTGCGTAGTAAAGGGCACTTGGGTGGCAGGAAAGCCATAATGTAGCACGCGGCTGTTGTCGGAATCAGCCACATAGAAGCTACCGTCCGGAGCCACCGCTATCCCATAGGGACCTCTCATGCTAGTGGCGCTGGGGGTGTTTGGCGAAGCGTTGGTGGTAAAACTATCGCCAGTCGCGCCCTGCCCGTACACCCGCGTGGGGGTGAAAGCCGGTACTCCGGCGGTGGCTGGGTAGTACAACACCCGATGGGTGGGGTTGTAATCCGCCACATAGAGGCTACCGTCCGAAGCTAACGCTAACCCATAGGGGGTATTTAGGCTGGTGGCGCTGGGGGGGTTTGGCGTAGTTTTGGTGGTAAAACTATTGCCAGCCGCGCCCTGCCCATACACCCGCGTGGCGGTGAAAGCCGGTACTCCGGCGGTGGCAGGGAAGTACAGCACCCGAGCGTTGCTTTGATCAGCCACATAGAGACCGCCGTCCGAAGCAACCGCTACCCCATAGGGATAGTTCATGCTAGTGGCGCTGGGGGGGTTTGGCGTATCGCTGGTGCCAAAACTATTGCCAGCCGCGCCCTGCCCGTACACCCGATCGGCGGTGACATCACCATCGTAGGCGAAGTACAGCACCCGACCGTTGGATCTATCAGCCACATAGATACCGCCGTCCAGAGCCACCGCTACACCATTGGGGGTACTTAGGCTGGTGGCGCTGGTTCCACTAGCGTTGGTGGTAAAATCATTGCCAGCCGCGCCCTGCCCGTACACCCGCGTGGCGGTGAAAGCAGGGATACCGTTGGTGGCGGGGTAGTACAGCACCCGGTTGTTGAAGGCATCAACCACATAGAGGCTGCCGTCCGCATCCAACGCTACCCCGCGGGGATTGTTCAGGCTGGTGGCGGTGGTTCCACTAGCGCTGGTGGTAAAATCATTGCCAGCCGCGCCCTGCCCGTACACCCGCGTAGCGGTGAAATCAGGGATACCGTTAGTAGCAGGAAAGTACAGCACCCGGTTGTTGGCGCTCTCAGACACATAGAGACCGCCATCCGAAGCGACCGCTACCCCATAGGGGGTATTTAGGTTGGAGGCGCCTGTAGCAAATACTTTCGCGGCAAAATCATTGCCAGCCGCGCCCTGCCCGTACACTCGGTCGGCGGCAGTACCGGGCAAAGAGGCGGCGGCGAAGGACGCGCTCATCAGCCCTAGCAGCATAGCGATAGCCGCTAAGCCTCCGGCAATGCTTTTTCGCTTTCCGGTTGTTCCTGTATTTCCTGAAAAAATCATTCTACATCCCTTCTTAATTTTTGCTTCTTTGTTGCCAAAAACTTATTTTGCTTCTCCGGTGCGATACATGCGCGTGTGCAAGTCAAACCCACCCTAGCAGACGCTTTTTCCGCTGCCACATGTCATTATAACAAACGATTCTAACAGGATTCTAACAACATGCCCATTTTTAAGGGTTTTTTCTGTCAGAAATATTAAAAGTTTATTAAAGTTTTAGAGGGGTTATTCCGATGCACCCTCGATGGGTGGGGTAAAATCTGGGGGATTAGTAGGCGCAACCTCCGTGTTGCGACAAGAACCGCCCCTACGGGTTAATTCTCTTGGAATGGGCGAGAGGGTTTCAATCCAAAATCCAAAATGGGACACGCCCTCGTTCGGTTGGTATGAATCCCATGGGATGGGGGCTAATTTATACCCAATTTACACCAATTTTTAACCAACCATTGATTTTTTTTAATACTCGTTGTAGAATAGCTACAAGCAGATACTGTCTGTATCTTGGTGGGACGCACGGTGTTGTGGGTCCTTCCTCCATCGAAAGGAAACTTCCCTTGAGCAAACTTGTGGTTATTGCGGTTCACGGCATTTCTGATTCGGTGCTACACGGCGATTATACCCATAATTTCAAGAACCTACTTTACGAAAAGCTTAAACGCCTTAAAGTTATCCCTAACAATGCTACGCAAGAAGAATATGACCAATATGTTGCTTTTGATTATGTCAACTACTCTGACATCGGGCATCCTGAAGAACTGCATGTACTTGAAGCATATACCAAAGAGCGCAACAAATTATACAACTTCCTTGACCAACTAATCGAGCGCGGCGGTTTCGACCAAGTGCGCCGCCAAATTATCACTTCACTAAGTGATATTATGGTTTATCAGAGTACCAAATGGCGCGACCAAGTTCGGCAACGCCTTTTGGATAAAATAAATCCCTTTGTAAATACCGGCGATGCGGTTTCGGTGGTGGGGCATAGCCTTGGCTCGGTGGTTTCTTTCGACACCCTCTATTATAATAGCCGCCACAACGATAGTTGGAAAGCCGCCGGGTTTAAACCCAGCAACCTTTTTACGGTTGGCTCGCCCATCGCGCTTTTCAGCCTTGAACTGGAAGATGACACCGGGGTGCAGAAACCCCGCTATTTTACTGCTGCCGCCACCCCAAACTACCTTGACCCTAAAAATACCAATCCGGATTTAGACCCCGTCCGCAACGATGGGATGTGGTATAATTTTATGGACGCGCAAGATTTAATTGCCTATCCTTTGGAAGTGCTTTTCGAGGGTAAGTTCAAGGTTAAGGATATTTTGGTGCAAACCGGCACAAATCCCCTAACCGCGCATACCGAATACTGGAATAATAACGAAGTGGCGCAACGCATTGCGGAGCGTCTTGCTCTGGACTACAAGCGGATAAGCGGCGGCAACTAATCGCTGCCAACCCGTGAGTATGGGCTAACGCGCGATACCAAACATCGCGCTTCTATATATATATGTTCAAACACTCGTTTCTTCTAAAAGTTGAAACGCCGATAGCATTAACCAAAACGCCCTTGCTAGGGTTAGTTTTATAGTTGTCGGTAATATTTTGTGTAGATAGGTCCAGAGCAATGAGCAAACTATTTCTATCCTTTCGCAAACTGTTAGGCTTCTATGGCGACAGCCTGAAAACTCGCCCCGATATGTATCTAGCGGACAAGTTTAGCGACAAAACGCCCGATAACGAGCAATTGATTCTTAGATTTCCGGTGGAAAGAGCAAAGAGAAATCGGGCAGTCAACTTTTGAAAATGTGTAGGGGCGGTTCGGATTGGTAGGGGCGCATCGGGATGCGCCCGCCATAGTAGGGTAAAATCCGGTGGGTTTAATGAGCAAATTGCCCGAAAAGCCCTATCTTTTATAAGCCCGCTTTCAGCTTCTCGGCGTTAGCGTTGAGTATATCGGGAGAAGATGGGTCTGCTCGCCAGATTGACAGCAAATCATCGCCTTTATAGCGTGGGATTACATGCACATGATAATGGAAAACGCTTTGCATAGCGGCAGGTTCATTATTTTGTAGCACGTTTACCCCCAACGGCGCAAACTGCTGCTTGAGAGCGCGTGCCACTTGCGCCCCCACTTGCGCCACATAACCAACATGTTCATCCGGTATTTCATATATATTCGGGTAATGCGCTTTGGGAATAATTAAAGCATGTCCCGGATTCTTCTGCTGCAAATTCATGAAAACCAACACTTTATCATCTTCGTAGGCTTTAGCGGAAGGCAGTTTCCCTGCCACAATTTTACAAAATATACAAGTCTCGTCCATACGTCCGGCTTACCTTCTCCTAGTAAATTCGTTTTGCTAACTCATCGGGCTTAATCAGCGTAATGCGTTGCCGATCAATCGCAATATAATTACGCTCTTGAAACGCTACCAGTTGGCGGTTAACGCTTTCTCTGGTAGTGCCAAGCATATTAGCAATATCCTGCTGAGTCAAACGCAACTCTATTTCTATACTCCCATCAGACTTTTGCTTGCCGTAGCTATTGGATAACTCCAACAACTTCTTAGCCAAACGCGCCGGAATATCAAGAAAAACCACATCCTCTACCAACGCATCGGTTAGGCGAATACGTTGGCTGAGCGTAGCAATCACGTTCACCGCCACCATCGGATGCTTCTTGAGGAAATCTATGAAATCATCCCGGTAAATAGTCAGCACATCTGCCGGTCCAACGCTGGTAACAGTAGCAGAACGAGGCTTACCATCGAACAGAGATAACTCTCCAAAAAAATCGCCTTTGCACAGAATCGCCAAAATCATCTCGGCGCCGGATTCGCTAGGCACACTCACCTTCACCGTGCCATCCACAATAACATACATGGTAGAACCGGCATCATCCTTATGATAAATCGTTTCGCCATGCTTATAAACTCGGCGTTTTACGCGGGCTACTAGGTCTTTTAGTTCATCCGCAGCGATTGAGGCAAAAAACGGGATGCTTGCCAAGAAATTTTCTTCATTGGGCATTGCAATAGTCCTAAAAATAACAGATAAATATTAAACTTGCAGCTGGTAAATATTTCTCGATGGTATCACGCCCGAATAGCCTTGTCAATCATTTGTCTTAATGTAATTCTCATACAAGGTGGTGATGCTTCTGACCAAAATCGGCAATCCAAAATGGAATGCGCCCGCATGCGGTTGGTATGAATCCCATGGGATGGGTGGCAATCGTGGGAAGGGGGTTCGGTTGACACCCTGCCGTGTGGTAAAGTATAATCACTTGTACTTACAGCCTAGAGTTGTGAGAGAGAGTGGCTCCTAGAAGCCTCATACTAGCATGGAGAGGTGGCCGAGCGGTTTATGGCGGCTGTCTTGAAAACAGTTGAGGCGAAAGTCTCCGGGGGTTCGAATCCCTCCCTCTCCGCCTAGAGCCACATACAACTAAATAAGGGGAGGTGCCAGAGTGGTCGAATGGGACCGCCTGCTAAGCGGTTAAGGACTTATACTCCTTCGAGGGTTCGAATCCCTCCCTCTCCGCCTCTTATGAACGTTGTTGCGAAACGAACAGCCTCTACCCTACCCGGTAGGGGTTTTGTTTTTTTATAGCCATCTCCCACAGAACCCGTTCCCGTAAGGGCGACGCTGGAGTCGCCCTTCTTTTATTGCCCCCAAACCCATGAGAATTGCGCCACCGAACGTATCGAGGGCAAGAGCAACCTCCCACAGAATTAAAACCTTCTTGCCCATGCCAAGAGATTTACTACGGGAACGGGTTCGGGGCGTTGGTAGGCTATTGCAATCGAGCATAATTGCTTGTAAAATAGCACGGTAAATTTATTTAGTTTGGGAGCAAAAATTGAAGTTTAACTACGGTGGGCAGGCAGTTTTAGAGGGAGTAATGATGCGAGGTCAACGCCATATGGCGGTGGCGGTGCGTGCGCCAAATGGCGAAATCATCCTAAAAACCGAGCCGCTACAATCGAAAATATATACCTCGAAGCTCTGGAAATTGCCCTTTATGCGTGGGCTGGTTACGCTGTGGGATGCGCTTGTACTGGGTACGCAAACCCTCTTTTTCTCCGCTAATGTTGCCATGCTTGACCCCGACGCGCCGGAAGGCTCTGAGCAAAACGTGGATACCGAGCAAATCAGCGGCTGGGCTTTGTGGAGTACGATGGCAGTCTCGCTGATTTTCGCAATCAGTTTGTTTTTCGCCGCGCCTCCTTTCCTCGCCACCATCGCCTTTAGCTGGACTGAGCAGCATATCGCGGTGAACATCGCGGAGGGCGTTATTCGCCTCGCCATCTTCATGGGCTATCTCTGGTTGATGGGCAAAATGCCGGATGTGCGCCGCGTTTTTATGTATCACGGGGCAGAACACAAAACTATCAACGCTTACGAAGCAGGCGCAAAACTAGAGCCGGAAACGGCGCAAACCTTTACCGCCGTTCACACCCGTTGCGGTACAAGCTTTTTGCTGGTGGTACTGGTAGTAGCCAGCGTCATTTTCGTGTTTATGGGCGATTTATCTTTTATATGGAAGTTGGTTTCACGCATTTTCATAATTCCGCTGGTAGCAACGGCGGCTTACGAATTTCTACGTTTTACCGCTGCAAATTATCGCTTCCGGGTGGTGCGTTGGTTGGCTGCGCCCGGTCTTGCGCTGCAAAAGATGACCACGCGCCCGCCTGAGTTGCCGATGCTAGAAGTTGCCATCGTGGCGTTAGAGCATGTGTTGGCGGCGGATGGCGTTATTTCTCAGGAAGAATATAACGCTCGGCGGCTTCGACTCCCCGCACGCCCCGTACAGCCAGTACGGGGGAACAGTGAAGCGGTTGCCTGAGAGAAACTGAACTATTTATGTAGTTAGCAGTATATTGTCAGAGCAGCCGCAGGGCTGCTTTTTAAGTTTATCGCATGAAAGGATAGGGAAGTGATTAGCGAAGTGGAAGACGAAATGAACCACACCTCCGCAGCAAATGGAGCAATTGTAATCAGACGCGCTCGTATGAAGGATGTGCCGCAGATTTTTAATTTGGTAAATCAAATGGCGCGTCTCAAGAATAACCTGTTGCCCCGCAGCATGAGCGAGCTTTACGAGTATGTGCGCGATTTTATCGTAGCGGCAGAGGGCGATAAAGTAATCGGTACTTGCTCATTGCATATTTTCTGGGAAGATTTGGCGGAAGTGCGTTCGTTGGCGGTGGATGTGGATTATCAGGGGCAGCGTTTGGGCGAACGCCTGATGGGAGCGATTATCGAGGATGCCCGCCAATTACAGATTTTGCGCCTTTTTACCCTAACTACTATCCCCGTTTTCTTCGAGAGATTCGGTTTCCACGAAGGAACCAAAGACCAATTGCCGCAAAAGACATGGAGCGAATGTTTCCGCTGTCCAAAGTTTACCGCTTGCGATGAGACCGGCTTGTTGCTAGACCTTGCGCCCGGTTACGTGGGACCCATGCCAATCCGCGCTCTGCCTACCCTTCCATAATAAAAAAAACATGTAACTCTCAAGGTGGGCAAT
>NZ_JBAXHI010000082.1:0-6853 GCF_037138995.1 Candidatus Chlorohelix sp.
ATAAATCCTGAAATCACTGGGGGGTGGTCAAGCAGTAAAACGAATGGAAAGGGTGTAGCACCCGGCGAACAGTACACATTCGATATTGAGGATGGGTCTGGGACGGTCAAGACTGTTCCCGGACTGGTCTTAGACGGAAATATTAACAGAGCAGAAGCCTTTGCCGTTAGAGCCAGCTACTCCCAAACCGCAAGTCGCCGCTAACGCTAATACTAATACTAACGCTGTCATTAAGCGCCAACTACAGGACAACTTCATTCCCGGACGTAAAGCCGCTGAATTGGTAGCGCTGGCATTTCTAATGTCTGACAATACGACACAATTCTTAAGCTTAGAATCGCAAGTCCTTGTATGCTATAACAGAGAGAGATCGTTTATACTGGATTTCGAATAGCTTTTCAGCTATAGTAATAGTAGAAGCTTCTGCCAGAGGGATTGAGGCTTTAACAAACTAGGTTGACGTACTTCCCAAAGAATTACCTATCCCACTCGTTATCGCGCAATATCTTGACCCGAAGTACCCCAGCCACCAACACTCGACCCACCATAGTTACAATTGTCGCCCACGTTACGCTGCACTCTAGCACAATTCATTTTGTACCCTTCAATCGGCATATTCAGATTAATGAGATTACCCAATGTGAGCTAGAGGCATCATCAAACTATCGAATAACAAATTCCACAGACAGGCGCGAATAATTCCGGTTCACGGCTAAACACTTGCCCGGTCAAAGAAACGCAAGGGTAAGCTGCCAATAGACAGAAGGAGCAAATTAATGAGTAATATTCAAACAGAAAACCATGTTGTGCCGGATGCTTTGCCAAAATGCCCCACTGGTATTGAGGGATTGGATGCTGTGATGAAGGGCGGGTTACCGAAAGGGCGCACAACGTTGGTAGTAGGCGGAGCAGGCTGCGGGAAAACATTGCTGGGCGTGGAGTTCTTAGTACAAGGCGCCCGTCGTTTTGACGAACCGGGCGTGCTGATGACTTTCGAGGAAACTGCCGAAGAAGTAACCAAAAATGTGGACTCTTTGGGTTTCAACCTCGCTGAGTTGGTTGACCAAAACAAATTAAAGATGGACCATGTATTTATTGAACGTTCCGAAATCGAAGAAAGTGGTGATTTTAACCTAGACGGCTTATTCATTCGCCTTGCCTATTTCATTGACTCCATCGGGGCGAAACGGGTAGTGCTGGATACTCTTGAAGTGCTTTTCTCCGGCTTTAGCAATACTGCCATCATTAGGTCAGAACTGCGTAGGCTATTTCGCTGGCTGAAAGATAAAGGAATAACCGCTATTATCACCTGCGAGCGTGGACCAAACGGCATGCTTACTCGGCACGGTTTGGAAGAATATGTTTCGGACTGCGTTATTGTGTTGGAACACCGCACCGTTGATTCTATTTCCACCCGTCATTTGCAAGTCATCAAATATCGCGGTTCCGCCCACGGCACTAATGAGTATCCCTTTCTCATTGACGAAACCGGGATTTCGGTACTTCCCATAACCTCTAGCGGTCTCGATTATGGGGTTTCTGATGAGCGAATCTCCACCGGGATACCGAGTTTGGATGATATGCTGGAGGGGAAAGGCTATTATCGTGGCAGCTCGGTGCTGATTTCGGGTACCGCCGGAACCGGCAAGACCAGCATAGCCTCCAGTTTTGCTGACAGCGTTTGCCAAAGAGGGGAGCGCTGCCTTTACCTAGCTTTCGAGGAAACTTCCGGGCAAATAGCCCGCAATATGCGCTCAATCGGTTTGAATCTGGAACCGTGGATAAACGCTAATCTCCTGAAGTTCCATACCACCCGCGCTGCCATGTATGGTTTGGAAATGCACTTGGTGGTGATACATCAATTGGCTAAAGATTTCAAACCCTCGGTTGTAATTATTGACCCAGTGACAAGTTTTCTTAACAACGGCAGCAACCTTGAAGTGCGCTCAATGGTCACTAGATTGATTGATTTCTTCAAAGTACAACAAATAACCGCTTTCTTCACCAGCCTGACTTCTGCGGGAAACTTTGAAGAGCATACCCTCACCAATATCTCCTCCTTGATTGATACTTGGCTCTTATTGCGCGACATCGAACTTGATGGGGAACGCAATCGGGGAATGTTGGTGCTTAAATCACGCGGTATGGCGAATTCCAACCAGATTCGGGAGTTCATTTTGTCTTCTAATGGAATTGAGCTTAGAAATGCCTATCTAGGACAGGCAGGAGTGCTGACCGGGTCGGCGCGTCTTGCGCAGGAGTCTAAAGAAAGAGCAGATTCGCAACTACGGCAGCAGGAAGCGCTACGAATCCAATTCAACCTTGAGCGCAAACGCCAGATGCTAGAAAACCAGATTGCCATTATGCGGGCTGAATTTGAAGTCGAAGAAGCCGAAAGCCTGAACTTGCTTAATCAGGCGCAAGAAAGAGAAGGGCAACTGGTGATTGAGCAGAATAAAATGAAGATAAGCCGTAAAGTTGAAGCCTGAACATGCTTTTAGAGGAATAGGAAAATGGATAAAGCTAACGAATCGAAAGAAATAGAGCGCACTAAATGGGAGTTGAAGCTATATGTAACCGGGCAGACTCCCAAATCGCTAACTGCCTTTGCCAATCTGAAGAAGATTTGCGAAGAATATTTGAATGGGGAATACCATCTGGAAATAATTGACCTTCTGGAAAAGCCGCAACTTGCCGTTGGTGACAAGATTGTAGCAACCCCTACGCTTGTACGAAACCTGCCGGAACCAGTTCGCAAAATAATCGGTGACTTGTCCAATACCGAGCGAGTTCTAGTCGGTCTGAACTTAATCCCATTCGGGGTAGATACCGGCAGAAACAATCAAGAATGAGGAGGTTATACATGAATGATTCAGAGAAGGACGATAGCAATAGAATCCTCGATGCTTTCGAAAATGCCTTAGAGCAGTCAAAATCTGAGTATTACGTCCTGCAACTGTTCGTAACTGGTACTACTCCTAAATCTGCTCAAGCCATCCAGAATATCCAGAATATCTGCGAAAAGCATCTTAAAGGGCGTTACAAATTGGAAGTGGTTGATATATACCAGCAACCGGATAAAGCCAAAGAAGCCCAAATTGTGGCGGTTCCTACTTTAATAAAGCAACTCCCGCGCCCTTTGAGAAAAGTGGTCGGTAATCTATCTAACGTGGAACACATTGTGGCTGGCTTGGGTTTGCATATAGAAAAATCGAACGACATCTCTGATAAATGAGCGGTGAAATAATATGAGCGGTCAAAATAAACCAGATAAAGCCCTACTTGAAGAAGTAGCCTCATTAAGAGAACAACTAGCGGAAGCAGGGGAACTTCTTGGCGCTATCCGACGACACGAAATTGATGCCCTCATTATGGAAGGAGCGGATGGGATTGACCAGGTTTTTACCATAAAGGGTGCGGACCTTCCTTATCGCCTCTTTTTGGAAAAAATGTCACAGGGCGCTGTTACGCTGAATCTATCCGGCATGATTCTATATTGTAACCAACGTTTTTCCGAACTTATTGAACTCCCGATAGAGCAAATTATCGGTTCTTATTTGTATCAGTTTGTTGTTCTTGAGGACAAGCCCCTACTTGAGAATGCGCTGAAAAAAAGCGAGAGAGCAAACTTTCGGTGCGAAATAAACCTCAGTACAGTCGGTGGTGGCAAGCAAGTGCCTTTCGACCTAGCTTTTACCCCTATGCTAATTGACGCACTTCCGGTAATTTGCCTAGTAGCAACAGACTTGACTGAACAAAAACAGACAGAGAACCGAATAAGGGCAGCTCTTGTAGAGAAAGAAACCCTTCTTAAAGAAGTGCACCATCGAGTCAAAAACAATTTGCAGGTGCTGCATAGCCTACTGAAACTTCAAGAAATTGCTATAAAAGACCCACTGGTTGCCGAGCTATTTATTGAATGCCAGAACCGGATAAAGAGTATGGCGCTTGTGCATGAGAAGCTCTACCAATCCGAAAACTTTTCAAGGGTTGATATGAAAACCTATATCCAAAGCCTCACCAATAACCTACTCCATTCGCTGAACTTTATTTCTGAAAGAGTAGCTATTGATTTAAAAATTGAAGGGGTTTTGCTCAATATGGATACGGCTATTCCCTGCGGTCTCCTTATAAATGAGCTTTTATATAATGCTTTTAAACATGCCTTTCCGGGAGAACGGAAGGGCATCGTCAAGATTGAGCTTTCAAGAGATAGCAGGGACATGCTTCGCTTACTGATAGCCGATAATGGAGTTGGTATCCCTGAGAATTTAGACCCTCAAAATACTGAAACACTTGGCTTGCAGTTGGTGGGCATGCTCACTAAACAGTTGGATGGGAAACTGGAAATACAAAGAGAAGGCGGCACTACTTTCACCATCAAGTTCCGGGAGCAAAACTATCGAGAAAGGATGTAATGCTGTGTCCATAGCAAATATTCTGGTAGTTGAAGATGAGGAAATCGTCGCGGCAAGCATTAAAAAAACCCTTACGATGCTGGGTTATAGCGTAGTAGCTACAGTTTCTACGGGAGAAGAAGCGTTGAGTAGTATAGCCGCGAGTCGTCCAGACCTAGTGCTGATGGATATTATCCTGAAGGGTAAAATGGATGGGATTGAAGCTGCTGCTCAGATTCATGCTCTTTATGATATTCCGATAATTTACCTAACCGCTTATTCGGATAATGCTACCCTAGAAAGAGCCAAACCCACCGTACCGTATGCCTATTTATTGAAACCCTTCGATGAGCGAGAATTAAGCACTGCGATCGAGTTGTCCCTTTACAAGAGCCACATAGATTACAAAGTGAAAAAGCTGGATGAATGGTTCGCTACCACGGTCAAGAGCCTTAGCGAGGGGGTGCTTGCCACTGATTTGACGGGCGCCATCACTTTCATAAACCCAACCGCTGAAGGTCTAACCGGTTGGAAACAAGCGGACGCTCTGGGAAAACAGGTCGGCGAAGTTGTAAGGCTACACTACGAGAATAGTGACACTCCGGCGAAAGATTTAACTATATCGGATATTGCCAATGGGATGCTTTCAAAACTGAACGAACCTTTGGCGATAGTGGCAAGAGATGGGCGAAAATTATTTGTCGAAATTAATACTGTGCCTATCCAAGACGAATTGGGCAATATAGGTAGGATGGCGCTGGTTTTTCAGGATATTACCGAACGCAAGCAGATTGAAGAAGCGCTGCGCCAGAGCGAGGCTCGATTTCAGGCGTTTATAGATAACAGCCCAGCGCTTTCTTGGCTGATAGATGCTGAGGGGGTTTTGCACTATGTAAACAAAGCTTTTGCAAGCATGGTTGGTCTGGAAAAGGAACAGATTATTGGTAAAACCGCTTTCGATTTGTTTCCTGAAGAAATAGCAGAACAGCACAAGGTAGCCAACCTGAAAGTTTTTGAAACAGGTGAACCAGTCAAAGCGGATGAAACTTATATGCGCTGGGATGGTTCAAAAGTGTATGTACTGTCAAGTAAATTCCCCCTTCATGATTCATCCAACCCAGTTTTGATAGGCGGCGTGGCGATAGATATTACCAAGCGGGTCCAAGCGGAAGAAGCCTTGCTCCAGAGCGAAGAGCGTTATCGCTTGCTGGCTGAAAACTCCCTCGATATTATTTCTACCAACCTGCATGACGGTACTTTCCAGTATGTTTCCCCCGCCTGCCATCGTATTCTGGGTTACAAACCGGAAGAACTGGTGGGACATTCGATATACGATTTGTTCCATCCCGATGAGATAGCTTCTTTGACAAAGGCAGTCAGCCAAGTAATTGATAATCCCGGTAAAGCTCTTACTATTTTTCGTTACCGCCACAAAGAGGGGCATTATGTCTGGCTCGAAGCCACTACACAGCCAATCTATGGTTCATCTAACAGTAAGGTTCTTTATTTCGTAAGTGTGGCACGGGATGTTAGTGAGCGGATACAGGCGGAGGAAGCCTTGCTCCAGAGTGAAGCCCGTTACCGCTTGCTGGCGCATAACTTGCCAAATATCTCCGTAATAGTGTTTGACCGAGATATGCGCTATCTTGTAGTAGAGGGAGGCGCGCTGCCACCCAATAGCTTTTCCACCCAATTGATTGAGGGTAAAACTCTCTACGAAGTTCTGCCACCTGAAACCGCCAACAAGATTCTGCCCTATTATCAGGCTGCCCTTGCCGGAATTGAAACCACTTTCGAGGATTATTATGACGACCGGGTGCTTCTGGTTATGGCGGTGCCTGTCAGGGATGAGAAAGGTAAAATAACCAATGGCATGATTTTAAGTCAGGATATTACCAACCTCAAACGCTCCGAGCAATCCTTGGCTAATGAAAAAGAGCGTCTGTCCGTGACCTTGAGTTCTATCGGGGATGCGGTAATCACTACTGATTTGAAAGGCAATATTACCCTTATCAACAAGGTAGCCGAAAACCTGACCAACTCTACTTACACCGAGGCAATTGGGCAGCCAATTGAAACGGTGATGCACTTAGTGGACGAAAAAACCCACGCACAGCGCGAAAGCCCGCTCTGGGAATGTTTAAGTACCGGACAGGTGGTTATAATGCAAAATCACACCTTGCTGGTAGCCCTCGATGGTACTGAATACGTTATTATGGATAGTTGCGCCCCCATTCGAGACCAACAAAGTAATATTATTGGGGCTGTGATGGTCTTCCGGGATGTTACCTCCCAGCTAAAGCTGGAAGCAGAATTGCAGAAAGCGGCTAAACTGGAATCGCTGGGAGTGTTAGCGGGTGGATTAGCCCACGACTTTAATAATTTGCTTACGGGCATAACCGGGTATCTAGACCTCAGTAAGTATTACCTTGAAAATAGCGAAACCTTACAAATAA
>NZ_JBAXHI010000083.1:0-6689 GCF_037138995.1 Candidatus Chlorohelix sp.
GTCAAGGGGTTATCTCCGGTAATCATAACGGTACGGATACCCATTCGGCGCAATTCGTCGAAACGCTCGCGCATACCGCCCTTTACTACGTCTTTAAGGTGGATTACACCTAACATTTGACCATTCCGCGCGACCGCCAGAGGAGTACCGCCGCTTTTGGCGATACGGCTAACAATATCCTCCAATTCGGGGGGGATAGTACCATCTTTGCTGCGAACATAGCGCACCACCGCATCCGCCGCGCCCTTGCGAATTTCCACTCCTTCTAAATTAACTCCGCTCATGCGAGTCTGAGCAGTGAAAGGGATAAATTCGGCGTTATGTTGCGACACTTCCCGACCACGCAGCCCGTATTTTTCCTTCGCCAGCACTACAATAGAGCGACCTTCGGGGGTTTCATCGGCTAATGAGCTAAGTTGAGCCGCATCCGCCATATCTTCTATGCGGATTCCGGCGAGCGGGATAAACTCGGCAGCTTGCCGATTGCCGAGGGTTATAGTGCCGGTTTTATCCAGCAACAATACATCCACGTCTCCGGCTGCTTCAACCGCCCGCCCGCTCATCGCCAGTACGTTGCGTTGCACCAGTCTGTCCATTCCGGCAATCCCGATAGCCGACAGCAAACCGCCGATGGTAGTGGGTATCAGGCAAACCAGCAACGCCACCAAAATGGTAAGGGACTGAGGCGCACCGCTATAAATGGCGAAGGGTTGCAGGCTGATAATCACCAGCATAAAAACGATGGTCAAACCCGCAATGAGAATATTCAAAGCGATTTCGTTAGGGGTTTTCTGGCGGTTAGCCCCTTCAACGAGGCTAATCATGCGATCAAGAAAGCTCTCGCCGGGGTTAGAGGTAATTTTAACCTTGACCCAATCCGATAGCACTTTGGTACCGCCTGTAACCGCCGAGCGGTCGCCGCCGCTCTCGCGGATAACCGGGGCGCTCTCTCCCGTGATAGCGCTCTCATCCACGCTGGCGATGCCCTCGATTACCTCTCCATCTCCCGGTATTACTTCTCCCGCTACCACCAGCACCACATCACCCTTTTTTAACTGGGGGGCAGCCACCTGAGCGGTAAGAACCTCAGGAGTGTCCAGTCTATCGGTGGTAATCAATTTCGCGGAAGTTTCGGTTTTGGTTCGGCGCAAGGTATCGGCTTGGGCTTTGCCTCGCCCTTCTGCCATTGCCTCGGCGAAGTTAGCGAATATAACGGTGAACCAGAGCCACAGGCTGGTAAAGCCCACGAAAAATTGGTCTTTCTGGCTTGCCCCATCAAAGAAACCAGCGATAAACACAATCGTGGTGATAAGACTGCCTACCTCTACCACTAACATCACAGGGTTACGAAATTGAACCCTTGGGTCGAGTTTGGTAAAAGCGGGAAGAAGCGCCTGCCGAATTATCTTAGGGTCGAGCAGGCTACTGGAACGGCGCGGACGATGCGGCTTTCCCGGAATATTCGGTAGGGTGGCAGGCTCAAGGCTACCGGGACTCATATTTAAATTATACTCACTCATTCGAAATCTCCTGAAACCCTAGCTAAGCTGGAACACTTTTCCGGCATTCATAAAGAACTGTTCAACCAACGGACCAAGCGAGTAAGCCGGAAAATAGGTCAATGCCCCTACAATCAGGATTACGCCTACCAGCAATCCGGCGAATAACGGTCCGGTAGTGGGGAATGTACCCACGCTGGCAGGCACAGTTCTCTTGCGTGCCAGCGCCCCTGCCAACGCTAGGATTGGCACAATCATCAGAAAGCGACCGATTAACATCGCGGCAGAGCCGGTAATATTGTAGAAAGCGGTGTTGCCCGTAATTCCGGCGAAGGCACTGCCATTATTCCCGGTAGAACTGGTAAACAGGTAAAGCATCTCGGTTAAACCATGCGGTCCGGGATTGGCAATGCTGTTTTGCGCCACGTCATTAATCGAAGCCACCATACTGAAACCCAGAATACTAATGGGCAAAATCAGCACTACCAGCATTACCATTTTCATCTCACGGGCTTCTATTTTCTTGCCTAGATATTCGGGGGTACGACCTACCATCAGTCCGGCGATAAAGACCGCCAGAATTACAAAGACAATCTTCCCATAGAAGCCTGCGCCTACACCCCCTACTACTATTTCACCCAAAGCCATGTTGGTCAGGGGCACTAATCCTCCAAGCGGGGTATAGCTATCGAGGAAGCTGTTAACCGCTCCGCAACTGGCATCGGTAGTGATGGTGGTAAATAACGCCGAGCCTACAATACCAAAGCGTAGTTCCTTGCCTTCCATATTTCCGCCGGGGTTAGTATCGGCTACAGATTGATTTACGCCCTGTACCGCCACAATGGGGTTTCCCTGCGCTTCACTTGCATAACACACAAACAAGCCTAAACCGAATAAAAACATGGAAGCTCCCACCAGCACCCAACCTTGTTTGGTGTTACCTGCCCAACGTCCAAAGGCGTAGAGTAAGCCCATCCCGATGGCAAATATCGAAAGTATCTGGATAAAATTGGTAAAGGGGGTAGGGTTCTCAAAAGGATGGGCGGAGTTGGCGTTAAAGAAACCGCCACCGTTAGTGCCAAGCATTTTGATGGCTTCTTGGCTTGCTACCGGACCTTGCGCGATTATTTGTTGTTGCCCTTCCACAGTAGTAGCAACGGTATAATCGTTGAAATTCATCGGCACACCCTGCCACACATAAAAGAGCGCAATCACTGTACACAAGGGCAACAATATATAAAGGATAGCGCGGACAACGTCCACCCAGAAGTTACCCAATTCGCGGGCTTGCCGCCGCACCAAACCTCGGATGAGCGCCACCGCAATACTGATACCAACCGCCGCCGACACGAAGTTGTGGAAAGCCAACTGGGTTAGCTGAGTAAAATAGGTAACGCCACTTCCCGTGCTGGCTGCCCCTGAAGCTGCATATGAACCTGTCTCAGGTATATAGTTTTGCCAATTGGTGTTGGTAGTAAAGCTGGCAGCAGTATTAAAAGCCAGAGCTTCAGGCATTTTGCCAACTTTAGCGCCACTGGCATCAATTGTCTGGCTAAGCGGTAAAACATCCTGTAGGCGCAAAACCAGATAGGTCAATAGCATAGTTACTAGGCTGAAAAGGAGCATAGCGATAGCATAAACTATCCAGTTCATCTCCTTTTTCTCGTCAATGCGGGTTATTTTATAAATGCCCGCTTCAATCGGTCTTAGAACACGGTGCATGAAAGTGCGTTCCCCGCTAAAGACCCGAAACATATAAATCCCCAACGGCTTGGTAATCAATAGAATTACCAAGAAGTAAAGGGCAATCTGGAGCAACCCATTCGCGGTCATTGGCTTAATCCCTCACTAAAATTTCTCAGCTTGTAGCAGAGCATAAGCTAGGTAAATCACCAGCAAGATCGCCGCAATCAAGCCTAGAAGCATATCGATTGGCATAATTTCCTCCGGTTAGCGTTAGTTCTCAGTTTGTTCAAGAGTAGTTTTCACATAACCCCCGGTGTTAGTTTTTTCTTCTTTGACTAACCAATCACAGCCAAAAACATAGAGGATTGCTACCACGAAAAACAATACCCCTGCTACTACAAATAAAAGGTCTAACATGGATTCATTCTCCTTTATGAAAGGCAAAGCAAGCAGATGAAGCCGACTATAACTCCGCACCACTTTTAGCAGAGTTATATGCAGGTTTTCCTATCTTCAGCTTAACAATTAGTTCTAAAGAAATACTAAAAAGAGAAGGTGTTGTACTAAAATTTTTCTAAAAAATATTAGATGTCGTTTCTTTCAGGGAGGCGAAAGCGATAACCCAAGCCCGGCTCGGTCAGGATATAGCGAGGAGTAGCGGAGTCTGATTCAAGTTTCTGACGCAACTGACCGATTAAAACGTGGAGGTATTGAGTTTCTTTGCCGTATTCAGGTCCCCATATATGGTGCAACAACATTTGGTGAGTAATTAGCTTATCAGGATTCGAAGCCAGAAATTTCAGGGTTTCATATTGCTTGGGAGTAAGTTTGATTTCTTGCCCTTCTTTATATACTAGGTGTTTTTCTAGATCGATGGTCAAGAAATCATCGTTGATAATTGTGGGTGAAGCTGAAACCATTGGATTGCTAAGCTGCTGGCGATGGCGCAAAGCTACCCGCACCCGCGCCAGCAATTCATCCAACCCAAAGGGTTTAGTCAGGTAATCGTCTGCGCCTAAATCCAACGCTTCGACTTTCTGGCGGGATTCACCCCGTGCCGAAAGCACAATTATTGGCACATTGCTAAGGATGCGGCGGCGCACTTCGCGTGTTACTTGCAAACCGTCCAAATCAGGCATCATCAAATCTAGAATCACCAAATCGGGTGAATTCTGCTCAATTTCTTCTAATGCTTGTACCCCACCACTAGCAGTTCTTACCTCGTAGCCTTGACTGCTAAGCTGTCGCTTTAAACCGATGGTAATAGCCGGTTCATCATCAACCACAAGAATTTTCGGTTTATAAATGCTATCAAATTGGGTTTTAGCCATAATATTTTAGTTCAGTCCTATTCTTCCTCAAAATCTTCGGCGATGGGTTCGACCGGTAAAGCAAAAGTAAAATTTGACCCGCCATACAAACGATTCTGCGCCCACACCCTACCACCGTGTGCTTCGATAATACCTCTAGTAATTGCCAGCCCGATTCCTGTACCCGGCACATCCATGACCAACCCATTCTGGTTGGTACGCACTCGGTAAAACTTGTCAAAAATCCTTTCGAGTTCCCCCGGTGGTATGCCTCTTCCTTCATCCAACACTTTCACCAGTATCACCTGAGTACTGGAAATGCCCGAATCAAGCGTTTGCCCACTCGGTAATTTAACCTCAACACAAGCTTGTAACTCTACTGTGATGGTAATTGGGCGATTGGGGGCGGAGTATTTGGCAGCGTTCTCAATCAGGTTAGTAAGTGCTTGATCAAGTTGCAAGTAATCTACATGCGCCAACGGTAAATCAGGGGTGAAAGTGGTAATGACCGGATGGCTCTTTAGAAGAGGGTTTTTGTTCAACCGTTCTAGCACTTTCTGCACAATTTCAGGCAGATAATACCAACCGAAATCCGGTTTAAGAGCATGCGCTTCAATTTTAGAAAGGTCTAACAGGTTAGTTACCAGTCGGTCTAATCGCTCGGTTTCTTGTTCAATAATATTCAAGGTTTCATGGTAATCTGTCCCAAGTTGAGGCTCGTCATACAGTTCCAGATTGGCGACAGCGGTTTTAATTGAGGTAAGCGGGGTGCGTAGCTCATGAGAAACCGAAGCCAGTAACGAAGATTTAAGCTGGTCTGAGTCACGCAAGGTGGCGACTTGCGCCGACTCGCGAATCAGACGTGCATGTTCAACTGCCAGCGCTACATGGTTGGCAAATACCTGTATCAAACGATTTTCTTCAACACTGAAGTTAAGTTGCTCATCTCTATCTCGACCAACCGTCACCATTACCCCCATTACCTGTGACCCATAAGTAAGAGGCAAATACGCTACCGGAGCAGTTTCGTCAACCAAACCATCATTATGTTGCCTAGAACTATCCGGCTGGAAATTGCTCTGAACAGGGAAATAAGCTACCCGGTTCTGTTGAAAAACCGTCTGGGCAATTGCCGGGTCCGGATGTCGATGTGGGTTATTATGATAAGAAGGTAACTCAATCATAGCACTTTCCAATAATTTACCTTCCACCCCCTCATCTAATAGGTAGAGCGTACAGTGTTGCGCTTTGAGGATTTCGCTGACTTTCCTCAGCACTACCAGTAGCATTTCCCGCTGATCTATCCGAGTCAAAACTTCCGTTCCCAGTTCGTAAAGGGCAGTAGCCTCCAGCGCATGTTGTTGAGCGTGAAAACTGCTAATTCTGGCGCGTCCGGCTACCTGATTGGCAAAAAGAGCCGTGCCAAAAAAGAGCAAAACCGCCGTCCAACCCTGCAAAGCATCAATTACTAGGGTAAAAAAAGGGGGGATAAAAAAGAAATCAAAGCAAAAAAACGAGAGAACCGCGGTCAGGAAGCCAGTCATTAATCCAAACCAAACAGTCGAAATAAGGGTTAGGAACATGAAGACCATGTTCACATTATAGGGAGCTTCATTTAATAGAAATAGAATGAGCGTAGCGACTGCCACCGAAAGAAAGCTAAACAAAACTCCTTGCCAGCGTAAACGGGCAGTTGAAAAATATAACAACCTATTCTGATATAAATCTGTTAAAGGCTTTTTCGATTTCCCCTGAAATTTCACTGGTGCCACCTTATCAATGAATTACAAACTGAGTTTGCCCAGGAAAAGTGGAGTGTAGGAAATGACCTTTCGCTTTTTACGACGGTAGCAGGAGACTAGCCCCATCACCCACATCAGCTTGGCTATCCGCTTCCTAGAACAGTTTATCCCTTTGAGCTTTAGCTCCGCTTTTACTCTGGGACTGCCGTAAGTTTGTCGGGACTGTTGGAATATAGGCTCAATTTCTGCTCCCAGTTCCCGGTTAATCTTGGCTCTTGTACTTTTTAGTTCGGCTGAATGACTGGCTTGAAGACGTACCCAGAGCCACAACCAGGGTCAGTCGCTTTGCTGCTCTTAAACCTGCCGCCTCATGAACCCTAGTTCGCCAACAGTATCAGGGCTGTTGCAAAGTCAGCCAAAAGAAATAATATTTCATGAGAAGACAAGCCTCA
>NZ_JBAXHI010000084.1:0-5699 GCF_037138995.1 Candidatus Chlorohelix sp.
GGGGTTGGTCCGCCGTTATCGCCGGGAGCGCCAAGCATCGCATCGGTGGCGGTAAGACTGCCACGCGCGCTGAGGAAACCACAACTGTAGCTGCCAACTGCGCCCACCTCTAGGTTATAGCCCCCATCGGTGATGACGCTGTCAGTTTCGTTGAAGCAAATATTGCTACCTTGAAACAGGCTGTTCTTTACATTGAATATCCCAAAAACGCCAAGGAGGGTTCCGCCACTAAGGGTTCCAGCATTATCAATGAAAGTGGCGTTGATTATACTTACATTGCCGTAGTTAATAATAGCCCCGCCGCTATTAGCAGTATTATTGTAGATGCTGGAATTGGTTATATTGATTATGCCCGTGTTGCTGTTATAAATAGCCCCGCCGCCCGAACTAGTGGTATTGCCATACAGGCTGGAATTGATTATTTCAAGTCCTTCGCTGTAATTATAAATAGCCCCGCCGCTACTCTCACCGCCGCTGGAAGTATTGTTATACAGGCTGGAATTAGTTATCGTGGCAGAGTTGGCGGAGACTCCAATATTAATAGCCCCACCACCATCCTTGGAGGTATTGCCATACAGGCTGGAATTGGTTATCGTGAGCGTGTTGTTACCGCTAAGATAAATAGCCCCACCGCCCCAATCAGCAGTATTATTGTAGATGCTGGAATTGGTTATCGTGAGCGTGCCGTTATTGCCGACACTAATAGCCCCGCCGTCGCCGGCTGTCTTTTTGCCGTCAGTCAGGTTGAGATTGGTGATGGACAGCTTTTGCTAGAGTTGACGGCGAAAAGCTGGTAGGTGTTCGCCCCGCTGATAGTTACCTTGCCCGCCCCCGTGTTGGTTAGGCTCAGGTCTGTGGCAATGGTTAGAGTTGCAGATAAGGTGATGGTGGTATCGGTGGCGCAGTTAAAATCGAACGTGCCGCCTGCGGTAACAGCATCTGTCAGCCCAGTTAGGGAGCATGAAGGAGCCGCTTGCACCGAACGCATGCTAATGAAAACTGCCAGCAGTAGGGCGATAACCGCCAAACTTCCGGCGATGCTTTTTCGCTTTCCGATTGTTATTCCAAAAACCATTACTGATTCCTTCCCTTGACTACTTAATTTTCCCTTTCAAACAACCCCGTTTGGTTGTCTGCTACTTCACTACTGGAGAATGCGCTACCCTGTTGTCCATCAGAAGGCGCCTACAGTTACAAAATGAATGGCTTTTTTGGGAACTGTATAACGCTAGTTATTAAATCATTTTAATTTAAATAAGGTTTTATATTAATTACGCTAATTATTATACAAAGTAAAGGTTCATTTTGGCATTAAATATATATTAATATGGCGAGAAATCGCGACACGGCGGTTGCTCGTATAAGATGCGCCCTCGTTTGGTGGGTAAATTCGGGGGGGAATTGGGAAGGGCGTATTTGAAATACGCCCCTACGGGTTCGGATTGGTAGGAGCAACCTCCGTGTTGCGACAAGATGGCGCCCGCGTTCGGGGCGCAGGCGAACCGCCCCCTACGGGTTTATTCTCTTGGTGTTGGCGAGAGGGCTTCAATCCAAAATCAGCAATCCAAAATCCAAAATGGAATGCGCCCTCGATGCGTTGATTGGCTATATTAAGCTACAGCCGATACCCTTACAATAACCTTGAGACGTTCCTTAACATTACCCTTGTACGTACCGCGCACCAACGTAACATCCGAATAATCCCTGCCTGCGCCGATACGGATATAGCGTTCATCCACAAACAGCGTGTCATGGGTGGGGTCAAAAGCCGCCCAGCCTATCTCCGCGCCACAGTAAATCTCGCACCAAGCATGGCTCGCCATGTCGAATTGCTCTAGGTTTGAGCCTCCGTAATAATAGCCGCTAACATAACGAGCGGGTATCCCCAGATAGCGACAGGCGGCAATCATAATATGGGCAAAATCTTGGCAAACCCCGCGCCTAAGAGTCATCACCATTGCGGTGGTGCTATGCACATCGGTAACGCCCGGTTCATATACAAAAGTGTCATTGATGGTGCGGCACACCGTTTCCCCAAGCCGGTAGGGGTCGCTGATAAGCTCTTGAAATTGTGCCGCGAACTTCTGAATCTGAGGGTCAAAATGGATATACTTGCTTTCATTCAGAAATTCATACAGCATTATTTCGTTTTCTTCGCCCGGATAACAATGTTCTGAGGTGGTATCCACTATTGTGGTAGCTTTTATTTCCACCCTTTTATGGCTTTGGAGCAGGTTAAAATAATGAACAGTGTTGCCATAAAAATCGGTATATTGGAAAAAATTAGCAGTTGGGTCAACTTTAAGCTCAAAGCTGAGAACTTGCTGTGGGATATTATGGTTTTCGCCGGGCTGTAGGCGCACTTCGGTAAGAGTTTCGTATATCGGCGCGTCATATTCGAACAGCGTCGTATGTTCGACTTTAAGTTTCATATTCTATTTTCAGATGATTTCCTTAGTCCAATTCTCCAATAGATAGATTGTAACACAATTAAACCGGAGCGATAAATGCAACCTGATAATAACGAATTATATTATTGCTGCTGCTGCTGCTGCGCCTGACTCCACTGCGCCCTACCGCCGGAAAGCCCGGTAAACGGTAGCGCCGGCTCAAGCTCGTCATCGCTGGAAATCGGCACATGGTAAGCAAAATAGATTTGGTGAATCTGGTCGCCGACCCGCGCAAGATTGCATTGTACATCCTCAAGGAAGCGATGCAAATCACGCTCATGAATATCACCCAGAGTAGTATAAGCCATCTCCGCTTCCATTTTACCGATTAAGCGGTCGGCATTATTGGTATAATCACGGCGAGAGCTACCCGAAATACGCCAAAGCGCCTGTTCCAACGCCCCAATCGAGAAATAAAGACTGCGCGGAAATTCTCTATCAAGCATCAAGAAGTGCAGAATAAAGTCAGGCTCAATTTTGGCGGAATGGACTTTGCGGAAAGCCTCCAACGCGCTACAACTTTTCAAAACCGCCATCCATTGGATAATATCCACAGACTCGTAACGCTCCCCGGTACGAGGGCGCAACATATGGTATTTCACATCCAATATGCGGGAAATATTGTCGGTGCGTTCCACATATTTGCCCGCTTGCACAAAGTTCCAACCTTCACTGCGCGACATAGTACAATCTGTTATACCCTGAAAGGTCTGCGAACCGGTCTTAATCACCTTGTAGAAAGTATAAGGGTCGCCCTTAAGCTGTTGGGGCGTAGCGCGTAACAGAAAGTGATAAAGGTCGTTAATCTGTTCCCACATTTCGCTAGAGATGCTCTCAATAATACTACGCGCATTCTCTCGCGCCAGATTAATGCAACTGAGAATAGAGTTCGGGTTATTGCGATTGAACACCAGAAAATCGGCTACGGTATCGGCAGTATAACGGTCGTACAGCTTGTTATAACGCGCTTCATCGCTGGTCGCCATAATAAGAGCTTCCCAATAACGGCGGTTATCTATATTCGTAATCTGGTTTAGGTCGAGCAACAAATGAAAATTGACATCGAGAAACCGAGCAGTATTTTCCGCCCGCTCAATATAGCGGCTCATCCAGAACATTGATTCAGCCACGCGGCTCAGCATGGTTTCTAATCCTTCCTTTAGTTATCGTACAAAACCCAAGTATCTTTACTGCCGCCGCCTTGCGAAGAGTTTACCACTAGCGAACCCTTCTTCAGCGCAACGCGGGTTAAGCCACCCGGCACAATAGTTATTTTCTTGCCATACAGAATATAAGGGCGAAGGTCAATATGGCATCCGGTCAAATCGGTATCATTAATAAAGCTAGGATGCCTTGAAAGAGAGATGGTCGGTTGCGCGATATAGTTTCGAGGATGCGCCAGCACCTTAGCGGCAAATTCCTCGCGCTCCTCTACGGTAGCATGAGGTCCAATCAGCATGCCATACCCGCCCGATTCATTGGCAGCTTTTACCACCAGCTTATCCAGATTTTCTAAAATATACTTACAATCGGTTGGGTTACTGGCAAGGTAAGTTGGCACATTCTCGATGATGGAGTCTTGGTCGAGATAGTATTTAATGATTTTAGGCACAAAGCTATAGATAACCTTGTCATCAGCAACGCCCGTACCAATAGCATTTGCCAACGCTACGTTACCCATGCGGTAGGCATTTACAATTCCGGCAACGCCTAGCATAGAATCGGGACGGAACACCAAGGGGTCGAGAAACTCATCATCCACGCGCCGGTAAACCACGTCCACTCGCTCTAATCCTTTGGTAGTGCGGGTATAAACCTTGTTATCATTCACTACCAAATCGCGCCCCTCGGTGAGTTCGATACCCATTTGCCGCGCTAGAAAGCTATGCTCAAAATAGGCAGCGTTATAGATACCGGGGGTAAGCACCACTACGTTTGGTTCACGCTGCTTCATTGGGCTGATTTCCTGAAGCGTTTTTAGCAGTTCCTGTGGGTATTCCTCGATGGGGCGCACCTTGTAATGGTCGAACATGGTAGGGAAAGCGCGTTTCATTGCCTGACGGTCTTGGAGCATATAGGAAACGCCGCTAGGGCTGCGTAGGTTATCCTCTAGCACCATATATTTACCGTCTTTATCCCGGATAATATCGGTGCCGGTTACGTGGATATAAACCCCTAAGGGCGGGTTTACGCCGACAAATTCACGGCGGAAGTTTTTGCTACTCAAAATTAAATCAGCCGGAACAACCTTATCCTTCAAAATCTGCTGGTCATGATAAATATCATGAAGGAACAGGTTAAGGGCGGTTATACGCTGTTCTAGCCCCTTTTCGATTTGCTGCCATTCGTTATCAGGCACGATTCGGGGCAGCAAATCAAAGGGAAAGATACGCTCAATGCCTTCTTCCGCGCCATATACCGTAAAGGTGATGCCTTGATTTAGAAAGAATACATTAGTAGTCTGACGGCGGGCGCGTAGTTCTGCATTGTTGAGTTGGTTAAACCGTTCCACCAACTGCTTATAATGGGGGCGGGGCTGGTTGGTTTCATCGAACACTTCATCATAGAAACGTGATGAATCAATTTCATAACGGGAAAATGTCTGAGACATAAAGAGACCTTATTTGATAAATGCTATTTAGCAATAGGGATAATTTAGAGAGGCTTTTCTTTGCTGGAAATTAGTAGATAGAATAAAACAATTACCCAAATTTTGCAAATTGGTTTAAGAAAGCGCAAAAAAGATTCGGTTTGAAGGCAAAATAAAAGGGTATCTCGCAGGGTTGCTTAGCATAATGCCTTCTTACGAAATACCCGCACACTATTATTAAGTGTTATACTATTCGGATTTTATTTGAAACGGTAGGTGATGCGTCCTCTGGTAAGGTCATACGGGGAGAGTTCCAAAGTCACACGGTCTCCCGGCAAGATTCGGATAAAGTTTTTGCGGATTTTGCCGCTGATATGCCCTAACACGCTATGCCCGTTGTCGAGGGCAACTTCAAACATTGCATTGGGAAGCGCTTTTACTACTTTACCATCAACCGATACTGCATCTGGGTTAGATTGCGGGGTTGAGGGGGTAGTTGGCGCGGGATTGGTATTTTTTCTACGGTTATTGTTATAGTTATTTCTCGGTTTGTTCAAAATTAAAAGCTATCCTTTCAAGAATATTTTTTACGATTTTAAATAAACGAGCGGAACGGCAAGAAGCCGCCCCGCCAGCATATTTCTACAAAATATTAGTAG
>NZ_JBAXHI010000085.1:0-5599 GCF_037138995.1 Candidatus Chlorohelix sp.
TTCTGTCTTTTTTTTCGCTTCTCCTAATTCTAGCAAACCTTTCTTCTTTTAGTTCGCCAACAGTATCAGTCGCTGCGGCATAAAGTCAGGGGATTGCAGATCTTTGAGCAATTGTGCTACTATTAGAAGCCAGTAACAAGGCAATGCGATAGGCTGAAATGGGTTTAAGTGGTAAACTAAAGAGGAGCGTAAGCAAGTAAACCCCCGTTATGAGCGCTAAAATAATAATCAGGGTTCCAGCCCACTTGCGAAATTCTTCAAAATACAACGGAATAAAATGATACAATATTCAATACCTTGTACTCAGCCATCTGGGAATTGAGTCAGTCTATTCCGTTGTTGATAAAGTTGGTTCAGTTCCTGGTAAAGTGGTAACTAAAGAAACCGAAACCCTTATTTTGATTGAATTTGCCCTTTAATTCCGATAGTCTCCGGCAAATAAATGAGTTGATAGGTTCTATTTTTTTGAGTGTTATCAACTCGCGCGGAAGACTACCAGAAATTCTATATATTCTTATATCTAACTTATTTACTATTGGAGCAAACCATGCTGGTGCGTGCAATCCAGGTTAATAAATATTTCGGTGGCAATCTAGTTTTTGATAACCTGGACTTTGAAATTAAAAGGGGCGATAAAATTGCCTTGATCGGTGAAAACGGCAGCGGAAAATCCACGCTGTTTAAAATCCTGGCTGGCAAACAGCCGCCCGATTCTGGGACGGTGGTTATTCCACGAGGTACCTCGATTGATTATTTAGAGCAAGAACCGCAGGCTAACCCGGATGATACCGTACTGGATATGGTAATGAGCGCCGACCCAAAAATTGTCAGTCTCCATAAGCAACTCCAGGAATTGGAAGCCCACATGGGTGACCCGGCGGTTACCGCTGACCCAGCTCAGTTCCAAGATATTTTGGACAAGTACGGCCTAATCCAGGAGCAGTTCGACCGGGGCGGGGGTTACAATTACGAGGCTAAAATTAAATCGGTTCTTAAAGGTATCGGCTTCTCCGAGGAACAACTCAGCCAACCGGCTACCAAACTGAGCGGTGGCGAGAAAAAGTTAATCGGCCTGGCCCAGTTGCTGGTAAAAGAACCGGACTTACTTTTACTGGACGAACCGGATAATCATCTGGATATCAAAGCTAAAGACTGGCTGGAACAATATATTATGTCCCACGATGGCGCAGTAGCCACCATTTCCCATGACCGCTATTTTTTAGACCGTTTTATCAACCATATTTTCGAGCTAGAAGACGGCAAGATTTACGAATACCACTGTAACTATTCGGGTTTCCGAGAGTCCAAACAACGCCGATTGGAAAAAGAAGCCCAGCTTTACGAAATGCAAAAACGCGAACTAAAGGAGTTAGAAAAAACCGCCCGTCGGTTGAAATTATGGGCTTCTTTGAACTTGAAGTTTGCAGGTCGGGCTCAGAGCAAAAAGCGGCAGCTCAATGCCCGCAAAGCCGAACTGGAAAATACCCCCAAGCCGATCCTCAATCGGAACACGGTCGAGCTTGAATTCGGGCAGGAGGAACGCAGCGGCAAAATAGCCTTGCGGCTGAAAGCAGTAACAATGACCTACGGTACCCGCCAGCTATACGCCCCTTTTGACCTTTCAATCCACTATGGTGAAAGAATTGGTCTGGTTGGACCAAATGGCAGCGGAAAAACCGCTCTTTTCAAATTGATCCTTGGCGAAGAAATACCAACCACCGGCACCGTCCAACTGGGCGCCCGGGTAAAAGTGGGCTACTATTCACAAGAACAAGAAACACTCAACCTTCGTCAGACCCCGGTAGATTACATTCGCTCGATCCAACCCATGATTGATGAAAAAGCAGTAGCCCTGCTTAAGGGTCGTCTACTGCTCGATTATGACGAATGTTTTATCCCTATCGGCAATTTGAGCGGCGGTCAGAAAAGCCGTCTGCAACTGGTCGGGTTGGGTCTGAAGGGTATCAATTTTCTGCTTTTGGATGAGCCTACTAACAACCTGGATATTCCTTCAATGATCGTGTTGGAAGATGCATTGATAGATTTCGAGGGTACTATCCTGGTAATATCGCATGACCGCTATTTCCTTGACCAGGTGGTCGATAAAATTGTAGCTATCGAAAACGGCCAGATCAAAGAGTACCTTGGCAACTTCACCGATTTCTACGAACGTACCGCCGGTAAGATCGACCTGGGTACTCTGAGCATGCCCAAACGCAAAAGCTAAGTTTCAAGCGGGAGACCAAGCAGAACCGGGGGAGATTTTTAAGAATATTTATGTCTCTCCCCGTTTATGCTGACTTTTTTGCCCCACGTCGGGATTGTTTTAGCTTGCAGTTTCAGCCCCGGATACCACCTTTGGAAGGTCTCCCCTAACTCCAAAGTTCATAACCAAAGTATTTAGGCAGGGCTCTGGCATTGCGGGTTTGAACCGCTACAGGGAAACGTTGACCATCCGAAGAAGAAAGGGTACCATCACCCCAAAATTGAGCGAGCGGCAAGTGATACTGGTAATTAACCAATCTATTGACCGCTTCTTGCATGGTTTCTTCCCGCCACCCAAATGTCACCAGAACGCAGCGACTGCCGCAGTTCCCACAAAATACAAAGTTCGTAGTAGCGACGGTTCAAACGCTTTCCTCGCTTTTTGGGGCGACCAGTAGGTTTTTCGGAGTTAGAGTCTTCAAAAACGTAAGGATGCCATTTATGACTAATGAAAGCTTGAGGTGCGTTCCTAGGAACACCTTTACGGTTTTGTTGGTTCAAGCGTTTGAGCAACATTATTCCATCCAGCAGCGGTTTAGCAGCGGTGTTGGAATGAAAAACGAAAGCCTCTAACAGTTTGGGAGCGAATTGGCGGATAGTAGGGTAGCTTTTTGCCAAATAATCAAAATAGGTGTCATCCAGGGGACGTACTAGTCTATCTGATTCTTCCACCGCTAATTCTAACTGTTCTTGCGGTAAAAAAGCAAAGATAGTTTGGCGTACCTCCTCATCTTTAACCTCAGAATTTAGTATCACCCGACCCAACTGCCCAAAGAAATGTAACTTCTCATTGGTAGCCGGGACTGACTTCCGCCGGAATTCCTCTAACTCATTTCCAGCCCGGCTATAAGCCCCAGCCAGATAGCTGTCGAAAAGGTCAAAAGTCTGATCGCTGAGTTCTGCCAAAGCCGAATAGACAAAACAAAGCAACAGCGGATACTTTCTGGTTTCATTCATACAGTCCAGTGCTTCAGCAGAAGTTTTTCGACAAAGGGTCGCTAGAAACTTGCGGCGGTTGGGATTAATTACTGCCATCGGCCATTCAGCCACCTGTTGTTCCTGAAGATATTTGACTTTAGAAATATTAAGATTAATGGCCTTTGGCACATCTTTAGTAGCTTCCTGACGTAGCCACTCAAAGCGCGTAGCCTTGAGTTTGTCATTCTTAAGCAAAAGCTCGTCCAGAAACTTGCGACGTTGCGGGGTTAGAAGGGGGCTTAATTGTTCAAAAGTGCGGGTACGCGCCTGTTCACGGGCGTGGCTTACCATTCGTTCCAACACGGTAATACCTGGTCGCACCATAAGTTGTCGAAGTAGGACGGTTGGTTCATCGTGTTCGAGGGCGCGTTCCAAAAGCCATTCTTCTAGCTTGCGGTTTTCCTCGGCTTTAACCCCCTTATAACCTAAAAGGGTTTGAATCTTATTCAAATGATCAGTGCGGGTGTGTTCGCGGCTGCCATATTCGCTCAACACTGCGGGCTTAACTCTGAGTTGGAGGGCGATATAGCTAACCACTTTAACCGGAGCTTGGTTCACTTCATCTGGGCAGAAGCCTAGGTGGCGCAAAGTTCCTAATTGTACGGCAAAGCCAAGTTGGTTTACTGCTCCTCTTTGTTTGTGTATTTCGACTAAATCCGCCTCTGACAACTGGTAATAATGGTCGAGTTCTTCCACACTAAAATCAAGGGGGAAACGGTTCAAGTTGATACGATCAGCCTCACTTAAAAATTGACCTGGCACGGTAAAGCCCTTTCCGGGTTAGCTTAATTTAGAAGGTTTCGCCCCGATTGCTACCAGGTTTGTGTACTTCAAACTCTTCTACGAAAGCCCGATCAAGCGCAGCATTAGCGATTTGTCTAACTACTTCGCGCAGTTCATCTTCTCCTGCTGCTGGTCTCCCAAACTTGAGGAGAAACCATTCTTCCAAAAAACTCCGTCGCCACTTGGACAAAAATAACTCTAACCGTAAATCCTCCCCTACTTTGGCAGCATTACGATTACCTTTTTGTGCTCCCTTGGGTCTTTTCGGAATATTATTACTGTTTTCACTCAAACAGATACCTCGAAAATATGCAAATTCTAAACAGAAAAATAGGTGTTGGAATTATACGTAATAAACTAATAGGTGTCAAAAGAGTTGTTTTGGGTTTTTGGGTGCTATAATAGTGTAAGATAATTCCAATTAACGTATATTTCCTTCTATTTTGCCCGATTTTTTGGTGAAAAGCCCTAAAAAGGAAGATTGAGCCGCTAATTCTCTGCTTGCGCTTAACTATATGCAGATACTAAATAGTACAAATGTTTGCTACGTAGAAACCTGTTCCGTTGCTACTCAATGGCGAAACGCTAGTGCTGGGTGAAGTGGAAGAAGGGGTAATGGAGGGAGGGGAAGCGGTAGTACATAGCAGAGCCTTAAGCTACTTTTCCCGTATGGCAGGGGTTCGAGAGTTTGAGGAAGCGGTCACACTGGAAATCCACCGACGGGGGATTGAAAAAGCAGGGGTGGTGTGTGCGGTAAATGATGGAGCAGCTTGGTGTCAAAGCTTCGTGGACTACCCTAGGGAGGATGCCATTCGGAACCCCACGCCTTTGAGCATCTGGGAAGTGCAGGACGGGCAATGTTTGGCGAGGAGAGCGTAGCTTTCTATAGTTGGTTCAAAAGCATGTAGCGAACAACTGAAGCAGGGAAGTGTACAGAGCGTGCTAAGGGAGTTAGAAGGGCTAGTTGAAGTAGCACACACTCAAGGCAGGTCAGAAGTAGCGGCTTTAGTCCAGGCTGAACGGGAGTATCTGGGGCAAAGGCAGGCTCAAATCTGTTATGCTGAGTTTAAGGCAGCAGGTTACCCAGTGGGTAGTGGGGCAGTGGAAAGTGCTAACAAAGTGGTGGTAGAAGCTCGTCTTAAGGGTACCGGAATGCGCTGGGCTAAACAAAATGTTAATCCGCTCCTTGCCTTGCGCAATTTAGTTTGTAATGACCGTTGGGAGGAAGGCTGGCAGCAAAGCCGGGAGTGGCAGTTGCGCTCAAGTAAAGGGGGAAAAGCCAAACCCATCGTTAAGCTCCCTCAGTTGCCAGAGCATTTGGAAGGACCAGTGTTACCAGTCCCAAAGACCTCTTTAGCTGTGCTAAATTCTGGTAACGATACTGCCCGAACAGTTGAAATGCGAAAGGTGAGCAAAGCCTTATACAAACCTGCTGCTCATCATCCCTGGCGTAGAATGACCATCGGCAAGGCTACAACTTTTCCCTTTGCAGAAATCTGACGCTCACCCTACGTTATCGGGAGTGTCTAAAAAGCAAGACACAACTTACTTTTGAAATTAAAGTTGGAATTGA
>NZ_JBAXHI010000086.1:0-5275 GCF_037138995.1 Candidatus Chlorohelix sp.
GGCGGGAGGCGGTGGAACACTATCACCTTTAGGTGATAGAAACTTATTAATTAGTATAGTTGAATTAGTATAGTTCGTTGGACTATTAGTCCACCCCCCCATGTCTATTAGTCCACCCCTATTTGGTTTTTCAGAGGTCTGTTTATGGGTACGACTATTAGTCACCCCATCTTCGGTGAAGGGGTCTTTTAAGGCTTCCACTATGTAAAGGTTCGATTTCCCTTCGGCGATACGGCTTATAATCTGGATGAACCCCATTTCGACCAGGTTGGCTAATTCCCGTTGCACCTGTCTAACGCTCATGCCGCCTTCTTCTGCAATAGTCTGATGGGAGGGCCAACATTTATGAGTAGTATTATTAGCGTGATACAAAAGCGATTCATAGACTAGTCTGCCATAGACTCCCATACGTCTACCGTAGTAAGTGAAAATCAGATTGTCCAACTGTGTAAATGAATGAAAGCCCTTACCTAATCTAACCTCATGCTCCGCGGTATCTTCATTTTGCATAGCGATTGCCTCCTTCCGTGATATAGTAGGCGTTGCTGGTGCTGTCGCTGGCATTGCTTTGAATTTCAATAATCCCCGCATCTGCCAGTATCTTTAAACAACGCTCTACCTGCGAGACGCTACTACACGCTATCGCAGCAAGCATTTGATGAGTAGGAGAGCAAGAACCAGTCGTATTGTTAACAAAGCAGAGCAAAGCGATATAGACCGCGATAACGGAAGAAGAAGCCTCCGGCAATTTGTTCAGTCTGTTTTTCACTACCTCACTGGAGAACATCCCAAAGGGCGTGTCTTGATATACCCCAATAGGGGCGGTATCCTCATTCTGCATGGTGGTAACTCCTTCCTGTAATTTTGGGTGCGCTAATACGCGCAATGTCGTTAACAGACATATTCTCGTCTCTCCTTCTTAAACTTTCTATAAGTAAGAATTGGGATTGGCGGACGTGGGTAGGGCAAGAACTAGAAAATAAGTGTATTCCTATTCTTAATTATATCACATATTTAACTAGTTGTAAACTATGCTTGTGATAATCACTCCAGCAAATGTTAGTCGCTTTAGCGGTGTTATGAACATAGTGTAAACTCATAGCATCCCCTTCTGATACCCCTTCGGTTTTTCGGCATGCCTTAACTCATCCTGTGTCCAAGACTGTGTTCTGGTTGTCGGCGTTCGGTTTACCAGCCCCTCATTGGCTAACCGCTTCTTTTCTACCGCCAAACCATAAACCGGATAGACTTCGAGACAGTCAGGACATGTAACTTGGCTGCGTTGAACTACTACTCCTTCCGAGATTAGTTGAGCCAATAACAAAGTTGCCTCAGCGTAAGTGAAACCACCTCGCCGGCATATTGTCGGTATTGCTGCTACAACCAAATACTCCAGTATGAGCAGTAATCGTTTTAGTGGATATTCGGGTAGAACGATGTTGCCTAGCGTATCTGGTACGTAATCAGGTTGGTGCATAACTATTCTGTGTTTTAGTGTTGTTGTGCAGTGGAGAGGATATATATGGTAGGATGAAAGTAGTATTTTAAAATGCTGAACATTATGCTAGTATGCAGCATTTGATATATAGACTAAATGTTCTATGGTAGATTAGCAAATGCTAAACGATTTGTCAATATCAAAAAGCGGCTTTTTCGCATTATTTTTGATTTTATTTAATAATAATCGCTTAATTCCCCTGCTTTAAGTTACTGTTGGCTTATTAACATTTGTGAGGTTGTAGCCCCACTTGAGGTCTATTTATCGGCATAAAATGAAACTGCCTAGTAACTTGCTACCCAATGATGTGGAAATGTTACGTATGTTAGTTTCAGCCATATGTTCACAACGCCACAAACGAAAGGCTTAACAAACAGGTTAGGCTATTCAACAATAATCGCACTAGAGGGAAACCAAACACCTTTTGTCCCCCAAACCATCCTCTACGGGTTAGCATTTCAATTAACGAGTTTTATAAATTGATGCGAAATGTAGTTTACAAAACAGAACAAATGGGTTATAATTATATTATATAAAGGTACTTTATCCCTTCCCAATGCTCTATTCCTTTATGTAGCGTTCCACCATTCTAGGGTTGAAAAGTAGAACTTTTACCCGCCCACCCAATTGAAAAGGTATATATATGGTTGCATCAACCGTACCCCCTGCTCCTGTCGGAGCGGGGTTCTTTGATTCTTTTGATTTGCGTTTCCAGCCTACTATGGTCCGTCTCGGTGACCGTCTCCGCTTCAATCATCTAACCGATAATGGGCAGTGGGGAGCAGATGAGTATGCTATTGTTACCGAGTTCTCTCGTACCGTTCACCCCCAAGGTTGGGTCACCATCCACTTTTCTCCAGACCCGAAACGTTTCGCCGACCAACAGGCGAAGCCCGGTTACTTTGAAGCCTCCACCGTGGTGTCCTACGGCACTTTTGCCCCCATCCGGGAAGCTGGCTTCCTCTCCCCTCCCGACCTTTCCGTTACTCATTGCCCTGCTACCGGTCTCTACCTTGATGAACCTATTGAGCAACCTGCTGTGGTTGGAACGGCTATTGCTGAAGTGGTTGAAGGCGAAGAAGTGGCTGAACCGTTGGAGTTCGCCCTCCCTGCCACTCTCAAACCCTTCCTGCCTATCCGCTTTGAACGTGTTACCGACGACCTCTTTCTCGTGGTTCTCGACTGATACTACCGTACCGCTAAGGTCGGGGTTCTGTACCCCGACTTTGGTTTGCCCTATCTTAAAAGGAGCAATCCTATGAACGAATTGATACTAGATTTCCGCAGAGGCTCTCGCACTGGCGATTCCGCTTTAGCCTACCTAATACTCGGCAGTAAGCAGTTGAACGTTATCCGGCTCGACTCCTTCCAATTGCAATCGCCAGATTATGCCCCGCATGCTTACAAAGCTTCTTGGTTGGCGAAACGCTTGGAAACTGCCTTCCAAATGCTTTCGCATGTTACCCGCGATTGGGTCTTGCGGGATGGGCAGGCGCTTCTACTCAAAACTCTCTTACCCGCACCTAGGCATGGCAAACTCACCGAAGAATGGGGGCTGCTGCTGTACGAACCGGCGAACCGCTTTGATGGTCGCTGGTGGACTACCAATTCCGGTACTAATCATCCCGTTTCGTTGGCTATGGCATTTAACGCGCTCTTAAAAGAACAGGTTACCAACCTACCGCCACTGCTCAAACCCGATGAACCCTGGATGCCCTACTTCTTCTTGCAACCGCCCCCTCTCGCCACCATTAACGTGGGGACGGTTAAACAGTATGTAGAACGAGCCAGAATTAACCGAGTGTTGGAGGTGCTGGTATTTGGGCGCATCGCCGGTCAAGTATGGCAATACGAGGACGGTTGGTTTCATGACCGGCTGCCAAATACCGATACCCCCTTTGCTGGTATGAACGCGGCGGCTGAGGATTTGTTGTCCCGTATTGTCCCTTGGTGGGGACTTGAAACCGATTTGGAGAATGCAATATGAACCCGAAGAATTTCGATAAGAACGCTATTACTCCAACTGAAGCCAGACTTGACCCAAAGGACGGCTTCACCAGAACTGCCCTCAAACTGACCTCCGGGGTTGCCGGTAGCATTGATGTGCTGAAACCGGATGGTACGCCCCTCTGCCGCTTGAACATCTCTTACTTTGGGGAGGGGAGAGGCGGCAATGTTGATGTTATCCCACCCAGTGACCTCACCATTACGGCATTGGCGTGGGATAAAGGCACAGGCATTCTCAGGCAGCAACTACCCGCCGGTAATCTGCTGGCGGCTGACTTACAGCCTTCTGTTATCTCAGATGGTGGTGACAACTCTAAAAATACCGGGAATGGAGGCAGTAAATGACGGAATATGAGTTCTACCGCAATACTAGCCCCGGTCTAATGATGGCGCTATATCGCAACCGCTATCACAAGTACCTGACCTTTACGGAAGCCGAAAAAGAACTGGTCGAATTGCGCTTCTTCTTTCGCTCCGAGTCAAAGGCTGGTCGGACATACGACACTGTTGCGGCTCTGTGGCAAGCCTTCGCCCAAAGCAATGACCGCTCTGCTGCCAAACGAGACAACTTTAATATGCTCACTGAAAGGAACTCCAATGACTGAATTGCGTGTAGCTCATCAACTGAAACTTGTGACGCTGGAAGAACCCGGCTATTCGCTGGAGTTGTACACCTACACCGGAGCCGGTAGCGCCGCCGGGCAATCCACTACTGTGGAAACGCTTGGTACAATCACCATGCCAATAGACACCGACCTTGAATACTACCCAGAACTAGAATTTGGCTTACCTTGCGTGCGTTACCAGAACCGTAATTACCTCTCGCCGAGAGACGCGGTTCTCGCCATCCTGCAAGAAAAAGGTTTCACCGACATCAACAGTTGGGTTATGCCAGAGTACCCCTTCTATCTCGTTACCCGCAACAACGACCAAGTGAAGGACTATCTCAACAACGGTGCATATATCCGTTGGCGCATTGGTGACCGCTATTTCCTGATAGAAGTTGAGGACAGAGAGGTGAACTACTATCACGGGCGATTAAGTAGCGGTCTGCAACTCGGCTGTGGGGATGTGTTCCGTTCTCCAAGTATTGCGACACTCGCCATCATTCAGATGTCAGGGGACAGCTTACCAGTCTCTCTTTATCTAGCGTGATACATCACCCCGACATTTGCCGCAATTGTCATACACAGGTCATACACAGCCGGTTTTTTTCTAGCCGGCTTTTTTCTTAAAATAGGAGCATAGCTTATGAAACCAGAAGGTACAAAGGAAGCTGCCTTGAGAAAGCTTCGCCTCGCTCTAGCCCACCTCCAACTACAACAGGCGCAGAAAACCGATGTCGGTTTGGAGATACAAACCAATGCCGCGATGCGTGCCGTCAAGCTGTTAATCGAGATTGTTGAACAGAATGAGGGGGTGCAATTGTGAGCATCTTTAGCGTTATGCTCGATGGCTGTTTCGGTCCTTGTTTCGCCCTTACCGCCGATTACATCCCTAGCGACCCCATCCAAGAAGAAGTTGATTGGTGCGCTCACTGTGACGAGATGCTGGACTGCTGCACTTGTGCCGACCCCAATCTGACCAAGTGGTTAGTGTACCGTTGTCCCGACTGTGACCGCCGAGTTCGCATCGCCGCTTGGGAACTGCATATGTGCGACCCGGACGACCTTAAAAGCGACTATGACGAAAGGAACGAACAATGAAGCGAAAGGATAAGGAGTAACCTTATGCAAATACCAGATAACCATCCTGAGCTAAATAGGCTAC
>NZ_JBAXHI010000087.1:0-4643 GCF_037138995.1 Candidatus Chlorohelix sp.
GTCCAGACCCTTGCGCTGGTGCTATCCCGAATAGCCAGCAATTCCTCCAACCCGTTTACTGATAATTAATATTCAATTAATAACAAACAAACTGCTTGACATTATCTGATAAATTTGTAGAATCAGCATATAAACTTCGGTTCATTCACTAATGATTCTGCTTTTCCTGTTACGCATCTCTGTACGCGAGTTTTTACGGGGAAGGCTACGGGTAGGACTGTACCACTTTGTAACTTTTGCCGTTGCGGTAAAGCGCTTCAATTAAAGTTGGCACTTGATAGCTTTACTACATGGAATTGATATAGCACCATCTTTTTCCCCACAAGAAAAAGAGTCAGAACCTAGCTGTCTAAACCGGGATGGCATCGCTGTTACTACAGGTACCCGTTCAAAGAGTCGGCTGGTAATAGCCCCGACAAATGGTCATATAGCATATGCAACTTTGCCAGATACAGATGGGAATTATATCATTGCAATGGACGTTGATAATTCCCCATACAGGTTACAGTTTATCCATATTGCTCCGACAAGACCACTCGACGCTGTTTCACTTTCTATAAGGTACAACTATAAAACGGGGGGATATACTTGGCTATCCTTCAGATTGCGGAAGCGCCACTAAAGGATTCGTTCACTTACATTTAGCTACCAAAAACCAGAGTGATGCCAGTGTAGCAATTGATGGAACTGCTTTTGAGGGATGGGTTGTAAAAAATAAAACTACTCAGTATTGGGGACGGCGCATGGAAATGGCAGAACCCTTTGCCTACAGGAAACGGGCTGATTGGCATCAGTTGCCCCAGCTCTACCACCTGTTTTCCGGTGGGGGATGGTGGTACAATCTTGGCAACCGATAACGGAGGAACCACTTGGACAACTCAATCCTCCGGTACTTATAACACCCTGCAAGGCATCAGTTGTCCCAACGTCACCTGTTTTGTGGTGGGGGCTAATGGCACAATACTGTCCGGTTTGAACAAAATGATCACTTTAAGCTGGAACGATGTCAGTGACGAAACGGGTTATAAAATTGAGCGTAAAGTGGGTACAGGCGGTCTTTACACCCAAATCGGCACAACTGGGGCAAATGCCACTACCTTCAACGATACGAATGGATTGTTCCCTGCTGTCACGTATTACTACCGGGTGCGTGCCTACAATGCCTCTGAGGACTCCGCCTACTCCAACGAAGTAACCGCTACCACTCCCGGTTCAGCTGTATCTGTAACCACCGGATCGGCTCTGGCGACCCAACTTTCTGGTAGCATTCCAGCCGAGGGGCTTACCATAAACCTTACTTCGGACATTACTCTCACAGGTCCTTTAACAATACCGGCGGGTGTTTTCATCAATGGGGGGAATTGCGGTAGCGGTGCTAAAACAATAACCACCGGAGGGCAGAATATGATTATGAGCGGCGGCGCGTTACTGTCAAATCTGAACATAACGGGTGGCACGCTGAAAATAACAGGGGGTGGGGGCGCTAATCCGGTTACAGCCATTTGCACCATCGTAAAAAGAGCCTGATATTTTGGCGCTGCCTTAATCCTGTGACTGAAAGGGGGAATCAAAGCATTACATAAACCCGTACAAGAACTACGATTGCCTATTCTGGATAACCCATCTCCCAAAAGGAAGGTTTATTGGGAGTTTTAGCTTTAGGTTTAGGGTCATTTCTCATTTTCGTTCTAGGCGGTACGCTAATACAAGCTATTCCGATACTAGTTCAAGGAATTACAAATACTTGGAGAATATGGTTTGATACTGGTAACGCCACAACGTTTTCGTTTTTTGCGAAAGCTAATGTTAATAATTTTGATAATTTATTTTCTGGCTGGTAGCTCTCTTTCTGTTGAAGTCCAGTCATCAAGTAATTTGCAACCATCAACCCATAACAGGCTGATAACAAAAGCCCAATTCATTTCGACCACATCAGGCTGGATAATTTCTGGTAATCGCTTATTATTAACTGTTGATGGCGCTAATACTTTCACGGATATTACTCCTGCAAATTTTGGTAGCAAACCCCTAAAAGCTGTAAAATTTATAAATCAAGTTTATGGTTTGGTATTGTCGGTAGCTACCAACCCGGATGGCGCTGGTCAACTGCAAGTTGCTATCACCGCTGATAGTGGGAAAAACTGGAACTATTATCCGGTAGGTCAACCATCTGGATTGTATGCGGACGCTTTTGCTGGGAATGGTTGGTTTAGCTTTACCGACCCTAAAAATGGTTGGTTACTGGTTCAATTATCTTCCAGCGCCAACTTTAGCCTAGGTGTTCTTTACAACACAAACGATGGCGGTATTACGTGGCAAAAACTCCCTGCGCCTCCTATTGCCGATAAATTTAATTTTGCTTCAGCTACGAATGGCTGGTTAGCTGGCGGTACGTCTGGGAATGACTTGTATGTTACGCGCGATGCTGGGATTTCGTGGCAAGCCGTCAAAATTAGTGCGCCACCGGGCGCGGTTGACGGGGTGCTTACTTTGGATATACCCATATTTATAAATTCCTTGGAAGGTTTTTTGGCTATTACCCTAATAAACAAAGATTCTTCGCAAGTCGGGTATTATCATACCACCGATGGTGGGCAAACTTGGAAGTTTGGAGAAGCGGCGTTTACTGCCAACCTATTGTTTGAAGGAGACCATTCTCAACTGGCTATTCTGGACTCGGATACTCTGGTAACGGTTCCCGGCGGCAAAGCGAGTGAAATGACCGTCTTCAAGGTTGGGAAAAGTTTGCCTCCTCAGAAATTTCCCGGTAACCCCTTTTCCATAAATGAACGAATATCCAATCTGGATTTTGTCGGAGATGGTTCCGCCGGTTGGTTAGTTGCTCAATCTGGTCACTGTGATTTATTTAAAGCCGATTGCTACCAAGAATCGCGTTTGATAAAACTCGATTGGAAAACACAAACTACCACAGATATAAGCTTCAAAATACCCCAAGCCCTAGGTTTACCTCCTGTGACTAACACTTTAACAACTGCTCAGGCTATTGATGCCTGTACACCTTTCAGTGTCAGTGAATTACAGGATTGGTGGAATAATACCCCCTTCCGAAATGTAAACATATACTATGGTGGGCGAAATCGTGGTTGTGCCACTGCAAATCAGGCGACCATCACTGCAAGTTGGGTAAGTCAGGTTTTTAGTCAAGGCTGGGGTTTAATTCCGACTTGGGTGGGCTATCAAGCCCCTACCGGCTGTCCAAATAATTCAAATGTAGGGGTTGGTATGAGTTCAGACGCAAGTACAGCCTATAATCAAGGGGTAGATGAAGCTAATCAAGCTACAACTGCTTTGCTAGGGCTGGGAATTGGGGCAGACACAATAATTTATTACGATATAGAAGCATATAGATATACAGATTCAAGTTGTTATAATCCAGTAAATTCATTTCTGCAAGGCTGGGTTAATCAAATTAAAGCCAACGGCTACCGAGCAGGTATCTATGGCTCCTCTTATGGTTCAGGCGCTTTATTATGGGCGGGCTTTGCTACCCCTCCTGATGCTGTATGGCTTGCTAGTTGGTATTGGAATTCTGGTAGCGGTAGTTACGATCCGAGTGTTAGCGTATTTGGAGTAGCCCCTATTCCTGATGGGTATTGGGCGGCTCACCAGCGTATCAGGCAGTATGCGGGGGATATTTACTATGGAGGATATAACCACCGAGTGGATATGAGCGCGTCAGATGGACCTGTTGCCAGACCCGGCGTGCGTAATCCTACCCCTTTGCCACCCGGAAGTGTAACCGTCAAAGCCAATGCTGTGGGGTTTACCCGTAATAACAACGCCTCATACTGGTGGTCTTATAACCCTGTCGCTAACGAGAATTACAGCGATACTATGTACTATACCACCAACAGTACCACCGATACTCCCGGCAACTGGGGTAAATGGACTCCTTCACTTTCCCAAGCTGGCACTTACGAAATCTATGCCAGTATCGGCAAGAACGCCAATACTACCGGCGCAAACTATGTTATCAGTACCAGCAACGGAAATGTTTCTAAGGTAGTAAATCAGAATGCTTACGGCACTGCTAGCCAATATGAGTGGGTTTCGCTTGGTCAATTTTCCTGTAATATTGGCAACAGTTGCCAAGTCTATCTTGACGATTTAGTACCTGAGAAAACAAATTTGCAGGCAAAGATTGGATTTGATTCAATTAGCTGGAAACTGATTGCGTCTCCTGCTCCAGAAGGAGATATTAACAGTGCTGATTGTAACAGCATTACTGGTTGGGCGTGGGACCCTAAAGCTCCTAACGTACCCATTGACGTAAATGTTTACTTCAATGGTGTACCAGGAGTAGGTCAGAGATATATAACTACGGCGAATATATATCGCTCTGATGTAGCTACATTAGTAAGCCATGATAATGGTCTGCACGGGTTTTCGTTTGCTGTTCCAAATGTGTATAAAGACGGTCTAACTCACGAAGTAAGAGTTTACGCCATAAATACCGACCCAAATGGTGGTAACCCTGAAATAGGTAGTTCGCCAAAAGCAATAACCTGCCAACCAGTCCTTACTGGGATAACCGTAACACCTACTAACCCAAATATTACAAAGGGCGCTACACAACAATTTACCGCGATTGGTACTTACTCTGACAACAGCACGGCTACCGT
>NZ_JBAXHI010000088.1:0-4384 GCF_037138995.1 Candidatus Chlorohelix sp.
TATTCGCGGGAATTTGTCCCCTTAATCACTCTTCATCATTAGTATATATCTATGTGGCGGATTTCTAAAACCACCGGAGATTTTCCCAAATGTGTTTATCTGAGAAACACATAAGATCTCAGGCGGCATTTCTATCTAAATAGCGCTTGAAAAGCCAATCCATAAGAAGCTTTGAAAAATCAGGATTATCGTTTACCTGCTTATAAAATTTGAAGTTTTTGTCCAGAAATTCCTGAAGATACTCTTTGGTATTTTTCTCGAAAGTTAAGCGCACATTCTCTGTGGAACTTGCCTTCAAACTGGCTTTCAAAGAAATGTCCTCATGTAATTTTTCCTCAAGATTATTGATAAGCAATTTATCCTCATCCCCAAACTCTGTGCCAAAGCGCTTATTGAGTTCAGAAATTATCAGAGAGAGTGGCTCTATATCTTCCGGTTTGACCCCGTAATCCTGCTTTTCTTTGATTGGATCAAGTTCACCTATTTGCGCCTTCAGCTTTATCTTGCCCTTAGTGGTTTCCTGTACCCGATACGACTCTATGTCAATTGCCTGTTGTACTTCTAATGGCAAGACGTCTCTTTGAATCGGCAATTTACGCTGTAGCAATTTTCCAAATTCATACAATTTTTCGAGGCTGGTATCGGCGAAAGGCAGTATTTGGGATAGGAAGGCATAAAGCCGGATGTAGTCGATCAGTTTACCTCGGAAATCAACTTGTTTTTGCTCTTCTAGTTCTTTATAGCGGTCAATGATGGGGGTGAGAAAGTTGTGAAGCTTATCCTGAGTAGCTTTCGCATCATAAAAGATGGCGGCAAATTGATCTACTTCCTCATCACTATAGAGGTGGAATTTTGAAAGATTGGTCTGGTAATCGTATAACAGGTTAGGATCGGTGCCTTCGCTGAGAATGGTGCGCTCATAATAGGGTTGAAAGGAATCTTGGATGGTCTTTGTTTCATTGGCGAAATCCAGTACCATAGTTTCATTCTTTTCAGGGTGTACCCGGTTCAGGCGAGAGAGGGTTTGTACCGCATTCACCCCGCCTAGCTTTTTATCCACGTACATGGTGTGGAGTAGGGGCTGGTCGAAGCCGGTTTGGAATTTGTTAGCGACAATCAGGAAGCGATATTCAGCCTCCTTGAATTTTTCCGCGGTTTGCGTTTCTGGAATATGATTCATTCCGGCTTCGGTGTAATCTAAACCGCCATCTTTGACCGTGCCTGAGAATGCCGCCAGCGCTTTGAATTTGTAGCCTTTCTCTGCAAAATATTTATCTACTTCTTGCCTGTAGCGTACCGCATGAAGGCGCGAACTGGTAACAATCATGGCTTTGGCTTTGCCGCCGATTTTATCTCTCACATTTTCGGCGAAATGCTCGACAATAATTTCTACCTTTTTGCGGATGGCATAAGGGTTTAGATTTACGAACGATTGCAGCAGATAGGAGGCTTTGGCTTTATCATACTGGGGGTCATCTTCTATTTTCTTGAGCAAATTCCAGTAAGTGTTATAGGTGGTGTAGTTTTCCAATACATCGAGGATAAAACGCTCTTCGATAGCCTGCCGCATACTGTACAGGCTGAAGGGGACATAGCTGCCGTCCGCTTTTTTTGTGCCGAAAAGCTCCAGCGTTTTGGCTTTCGGGGTAGCGGTAAAGGCGAAGGTGCTGATATTGGGCAATTGACCGCGCTTTTTTATCTCCGTCATAATCTTGTCTTCAAGGTCGTCGGCTTTTTCTGCCGCGCTGTCTTCTTGCTCTGCTTCTTCCAACGAGGCGACTGCCAGAACCTTTTTAAGGCTTTTGCTGCTCTCCCCGCTCTGGGAGGAATGCGCCTCATCAATTATCAGGGCGAAGCGTTTCCCCGCTAACTCGATTGCTTGCGCCATTATCATCGGGAATTTTTGAAGAGTGGTGATGATAATAGTTTTGCCGTCTTCCAACGCTTTCTTTAACTGCTTGGAGTTCTTATCAATATTTTCTACCACGCCGGGAGTTTGCCCAAACTGGCTTACAGTATTTTGAAGCTGTTTATCCAAAACGCGCCTATCGGTGATTATGATAATCGAATCGAATACGCGCTTATCCAGAGAGTCGTGCAACACCGAAAGTTGATGCGCCAGCCACGCGATGGTATTGCTCTTGCCGCTTCCCGCGCTGTGCTGAATCAGATAGCGTTTGCCCGTTCCACTCACCGCCGCATCTTTCACCATTCCCCGCACCGCTTCCAATTGGTGATAGCGCGGGAAAATCAAACGGGGCTTGCCGTCACTCTCCAACTCGTGTATGAAATTCTGAATCAGGTTTAGGACGCTGGGTTTAGACCAGATGCTCTCCCATAAATAAGCGGTGGCAAAGCCTTCCATTACCTGTTCGTTACCCGCTCCCCCGTTTTTGCCTCTATTGAACGGCAGGAAACGGGTTTTTGCGCTTTCCAGTTGGGTGGTAACTTGCACCAAATCAGGATCAACCGCAAAATGGGCGAGGCAGCGTCCCGCGCTCAACAACGGTTCTTTGGGGTCACGGTCAAAACGGTACTGATGTACCGCGTGCGTGACATTTTGCCCCTTGAAAGGGTTTTTAAGCTCGGCAGTAAAGAGCGGCAAGCCGTTAAGAAAAAGCGCCACATCCAGGCTGTTCTCATTTTTAAGGCTGTATTTTAGCTGTCGCGCCACCGAGAATATGTTGCCCTCATACAGGGTTTGCAATTCGAGGTTCAACGCGCTGTTGGGGGGAAAATATGCCAGCTTGAAAGCGCAGCCGTACAGCGTGATGCCCTTGCGTAGCAAATACAGCGTGCCATGCTTGCCTGCCTGCTTGGAAACCTCAGTGGAAAAGGCTTTGCCAGGTTCTACCGGAGAGTATTTCTCATACTTGAGCCACTCTTTAATCTGGGTGGCTTTGATGAAAGCGATCAGGTCATCGGGAATTAGGCATAGCTCCCGATTGTAGTCGGCGGACAAGCGTTTATAGTAGCCGCCGGGTGGGTACTCACCGTAAGCGGCAACCGGTTCGCCTACTTTCCCGCTCTGCCCGGTTGTACCAGCCAGCAACGCCTTCTCCAGCATCTCTTCAAAGTTCTTCTCGGAGGTGTCCATTATTAAAGCCTCACATCTATTTTGCCCGTGACGGCGGCGGAGATGAGCGCAGCCCGGTACTCCTTCAGCCGCGCTATGCCCTCTTCGATTTTCTTTACCAACGTATCTATTTTGGCGGTTTCGCGGTCTAGGAAAGCGGCGATGGCACGCTGTTCGGCTAGGGGTGGAATCCATATTTTTAGACTGGCTAATTCAGTGGGTGCTATAGCTGGATAACTAACACCTACTGAATAAGCAACAACTCTACTTACAAATTCTTCTGATTGAACAATTCTAAAAAGATATTCAGGGGCAATACTCGACTCAGGTCTAAGTACAGCAAATCCGGTTGAAACAATCAAATTTCCCGGAGGATTATCTATAAAAGAAATAGCTTTAAGATAAGTACGGACTGTAGAGATAACAGTATCCCCATGCTTGACTTTTCTTCTTGCTCGGCTAGGCGCATTGGCAAAAACCATTTCTTGAAACTCAAGTACATTACCGCCTGTCTCCACATTGCTAATATCCAGATATTTAATTTGATATTCTGAATCTGTATTTTCTTGTAAAACTTCCGGGTTAATTTGAACTACATTTTTAAGCCGTATAATTTCCCAATGTGCTGGAATCTCCCCCAGCCACTCCACGCCTGAATCCTTCATTGGCGCGGTGCGGTCAAGCCCTTTGGTGACGGCGTGGGAGATGAGGGCGGCGCGTTGCTCCTGCAAAAGCTCTAGCAAGCGTTCTTTTTTGGCTACCAACGTATCCAGCCGCCCCGTCTCGCGGTCGAGGAAAGCGGCGATGGCACGCTGTTCGGCTAGGGGTGGAATAGGTATCTTTATATCACCTATAGTATCAGTATTCAAGTTAAGTTGTGTACCAGTTTTACCTAAACCGGTATAAAGTGATCCGCCTCTAAATAAGTAGAAAAGATATTCTCGATTTTGCTTTAGACCAACAAAATAAACAAAACCGTCATGAATGCAGCATTTGATTCTTGTAATGATGGGTTTTCCCACAGAGGCTGCTATGCTAAGAAATAGCTCTCCGGGTTCAAGAGGCACACTTTTACTTTTACCAATTTCCGATAATTTTTGCTCCGTAGTAAGTAAATACTTATCACTTGCAGTAACATCGGAAATTCGAACCCAAGAGTAATCACCCTCATCATCAAAGTAGATTGGATCATCTATAGGACGGGGAGAAGCACCTCTCTTTACTAGTGTTAACCTCTTAGTTTTTAACGCATCCCAGTGCTGCGGAATCTCCCCTAGCCACTCCACGCCCGAATCCTTATAGGCGGGG
>NZ_JBAXHI010000089.1:0-4142 GCF_037138995.1 Candidatus Chlorohelix sp.
AACCAAGCAGGGTGGTAGCGCGGGGTTTATGCAGAATCTCGTCCCTAATATCAAGGGGCGGGCTTTTTTAGTTTATATGATATTTTTAACGCTACAGGATTAATAATTATGCCTGAACTTACAACTTTACTGGCTTTTTCTTTCGCCTCTTTTGTGCTGGCGATTACGCCCGGACCGGCTATGATTCTGATTATTTCCAGCACCGTCTCCCAGAATTTCAAAGCGGGGTTGGTAACTGCCATAAGTTCCGGTTTGGGCTTGTATTTACATGCGGTGGCGGTGGCGTTTGGTTTGTCGGCTTTGTTGCTGGCTGTGCCGGTTGCCTTTGATGTTATCAAAATAGCGGGAGCGTTATATCTGATTTATTTAGGCTTGCAAACTATTCTTAGCAAAGCCGCCTTGTTGGATGTAGAGGACGAGAACCGCGTTGATGCCAGTTCAAAATCGCTTATTTATCAGGGGTTGACGGCGGCAGTGCTGAACCCGAAAGTGGCGCTTTTCTTTATGGCTTTTCTGCCTCAGTTCGTCAGACCAGAGCGGGGCGAAGTCACCGGGCAGATATTGTTTCTGGGCATTATCTTTACGCTGGTGGTAACACTCGTTGGGTTGGGAATTGCGCTGGCTGCCAGTTATGCCGCCGCGCTATTAAAAAGAAATCGCACTGTGGTTAAGGTGCAAAACTGGGTATTTGGCAGCGTTTTTATCGCTTTTGGCGCACAATTATTTTTTGCCGAACATAAATAAAAATACTAAACTTGAATTGATAAGGATACCAAATGTCAAAAATATTCAAAGAAGTGGATACAAAAACCAGCTTTCCGGCACTGGAAGAAGAAGTGCTAGATTTCTGGCAACAATCTGACATCTTCAAAAAATCATTGGAAGCTCGCAAAAATGGGACGCGCTACGTATTTTATGAGGGACCCCCAACTGCAAACGGTCGCCCCGGTATTCATCATGTGCTGGCGCGTGTTTTCAAAGACCTTTTCCCACGCTATAAAACCATGAAGGGTTATTATGTGCCGCGCCGGGGCGGTTGGGATACGCACGGTTTGCCCGTAGAACTGGAAGTGGAAAAGAAGCTTGGTTTCACCGGGAAACAGGACATCGAGAAATATGGCATTGCCGAATTTAACAAGCTGTGCAAGCAATCCGTCTGGGAATATGTGCAGGAATGGGCGCGACTGACCGAGCGCATCGGCTTCTGGGTTGATTTGGAAAACGCCTATATCACCTACGAGAATAATTACATTGAGTCCTGTTGGTGGATAATGAAAACCTTGTGGGATAAAAACCTGCTGTTTCAGGACTATAAAGTGACGATGCACTGTCCGCGCTGCAATACCAGCCTCGCAGACCACGAAGTATCGCAGGGTTTCAAGGACGATGTGGACGACCCCTCGGTGTATGTACGTATGCGCCTGAGCGAAGAAGAAGCTAAACGGTTGCCTTTCGATGCGGCTGGCAAACCCGTTTCATTCATGATATGGACAACCACTCCTTGGACTTTGCCTGCCAACGCTGCCGTTGCGCTGAAAGCAGACGGGGATTATGTGCTGGCTGATTTGGGCGAGGAATGTTTGATAGTGGCAGAGGTGCTGGCAGCCAATCTTTTTGGGGCGCAGAAAGATGAGAACGGCGAGGAGCGTTGGTTGGTGCGTGGCGCTGCCAAAGGTTCGGCGTTGGTGGGCTTCAAATACCAACCGCTCTATAGTGGCGTGGGCGACGGCGGCAAGACGGTTGACCTTGGCAATGCCTACTACACCCTCAATGATGAAATCGTGGAGATAAACCCCGCCGACCATGACAGTACAGGTCTGGTGCATATTGCGCCTGCCTATGGTGATTTGGATGTGGGGCGTAAAGCGGGATTGCCTACCCTGTTCTCGGTTAATTTATCCGGGAACGTGATAAACGCCTTCCCGCAATTTGAGGGCAAGTTCTATAAGAAAGCCGACCCTGACATCACCCGCGACCTCAAGGAACGCGCCTTGCTGTGGAAAAGTGGGCGGGTAAAACATAACTATCCTTTCTGCTGGCGCTGCGATACGCCCTTGCTTTACTACGCCAAATCAAGTTGGTATATCCGCACTACCCAGTTTAAGGAAACGTTGGTAAGCAGCAACCGCCAGATAAACTGGTATCCCGACCACATAAGGGAAGGGCGTTTCGGGAACTGGCTTGAAAATAACGTGGATTGGGCTCTCAGTCGCGAGCGCTATTGGGGCTGCCCGATGCCAATCTGGCGTTGTGACAAGACCGGGCAATATGAGTGTATTGGGGGCGTGGCGGAACTAAGCCAAAAAACCGGACGCGATTTGAGTGAACTTGACTTGCACCGTCCTTATGTGGATGAGGTAACGTATCCCTCGCCTTTTGCGGAGGGTGGCACTATGCGCCGCCTTACCGAAGTGGTGGACGTGTGGTTCGAATCGGGCGCGATGCCTTACGCGCAACAACACTATCCTTTTGAGAACCAAGATGAATTTGCCAAAGATTTCCCGGCAGATTACATCTGCGAGGCTGTTGACCAAACTCGCGGCTGGTTCTACAGCTTGCACGCGCTGGGGGTGGCGCTATTCGGGCAGAATGTTTTTAAGAACGTCATCTGTTTGGGGCATATTCTTGATGGCGAAGGTCAGAAGATGAGCAAGAGCAAGGGAAACGTGGTAAGCCCTTGGGATGTGGTAAATGCTCAAGGCGCAGATGCTTTGCGTTGGTATCTCTATACTGCCACTCCGCCGGGACAGCCGCGCCGCTTTAGTCAAGATTTAGTTAGTGAGAGTATCCGGCGTTATTTCTTGACGCTGTGGAATACTTATAGCTTCTTTGTGACTTACTCGAATCTGGATCAGCCTGACCTGCATGCGGAACAAATCCCGGTGAGCGAACGCCCGCTAATAGACCGCTGGTGTCTGTCACGCCTGAATGCGCTGGTACGCGATGTAACGGCAATGATGGATGATTACGATGTCACAGGGTCTGCCCGCGCTATCGAAAATTTTGTGGATGACCTGAGCAACTGGTATGTGCGTCGCAACCGCCGCCGCTTCTGGAAGAGTGAGGGCGATGCCGATAAATTGGCGGCTTACCAGACGCTTTATACTGCGCTGGTGACGGTGGCTAAACTTAGCGCACCTTTCACGCCTTTTGTTAGTGAGGCTCTCTATCGCAATCTGGCGTTGTCGCTTGAACCCAACGCGCCGGAAAGCGTCCACCTTACTGATTATCCGGTGTCGGATGAGAGCTTGATAGATGAGCAACTTTTGAAGGATACTGCCAGCGTTATCAAGGTGGTAAGCCTTGGTCGTGCCGCTCGCAGCGTCTCAAAGCTCAAAGTACGGCAACCCTTGCTGGAAGTGTTGGTTAAACCGCGCAATTCGGCAGAACAGGCAGGGTTGGAACGATTCAAGCAGCAGGTATTAGAAGAGTTGAACGTTAAGGACATGAAGTTGGTGGAAGCGGGCAGCGAAATAATGAACTTTGTTATCAAAGCCAACTTCAAGCTGTTAGGACCAAAGCTCGGTAAAAAATTGCCGGAGGTGCAAAAAGCGTTAGCAGCGGTGGACGGTAGCGAAATAGCCGCTAAAGTCAAAGCGGGACAGAATATCAGCGTGATGTTAGCGGACGGCGAAATGCTAGAGCTAATCCCAGAGGAAATATTGGTTGAAGCAAAACAAAAAGAGGGCTACGCGGTTATTGAGGATAGCGGGTATGTGGTCGCGCTCAACAAAAACATCAGCGCGGAACTAAAGCGCGAAGGCACGATGCGCGACATGGTGCGTTTCATCCAACAGGCGCGTAAGGATGCCGGTTTTAATATCAGCGATATTATCTCTACATACTACACGGTGGTAGAAGATAGCGATGGTACTCTGGCAGATTTAAGCGAGACTCTTGCTGATTCTGAAAACGCACGCTATATCATGAGCGAAACGCTTTCTAGCGTCTTACAGGTAGGGGACGCGCCTGAAGGTGCGTTTACTCAGTTACTCGATATAGAGGGCGCAAGTCTCAAGCTTGGTTTGGTCAAGAACTAATCTAGTAAAAGCGGGCGGTTCGTATCCCAATCCGGGTACAAACGAACCCAGGGCTTTTGCAAAGTCAGGGAGTAAGTTCAGAAGGCTAGGAGATTTGAAAGA
>NZ_JBAXHI010000090.1:0-3802 GCF_037138995.1 Candidatus Chlorohelix sp.
GTTGTAGTTTTCACGGTCTTCCGGCATCAGCCCCCGCGCCTGACTCCACAGGGTTTCTTGCTGGCTCAGGCGCACAAGTGGCATATCAAACTCAAGTTGGTTATGGTCAGCCACCGGGTTATCGGTGAGAGCGTAACGCACCGCCCTTCGCCAACCGCGATTGCGCCCGTTCAGGGCATGTCCGGTGGCTGCGTTGGTCATCGTAAAAAGCCACCAACGTTCTTCGGGGGATAGCCCAAGCCAGTTTTTTATAGCGGTTGGAATCAGGGCGGGGTCGGCATCCTCAATCGCCCAGCACAGCAGCACCAGTTCTTTACCCAACAAGCGGGAAACGGGGGTTTGCCCTGTTTTCCAGTTACCGGGCTTCAAACCGAGTTGCCGCAAACGTTGGTTAAACTCCACGCGCGCCGCGTCCGCAATCAAATCCCAAGCGCGGCGATTGAGAATAACCCGCAATTTGTTATCGTCCTTGCCAATGGCTAGGCTTAGTTCGCGCCTTGCCTCGCTCTCGTCCCAAGTCAGATGCTCACTAATAAGAACCGCCTCTTTTTTCGAGGCGGGAATCGTTACCAGAAAATGGTGCGCCGACTCGGCAACTATAAAGCCAAAGCCGAGCGCGGCGGGTTTTGGGTCGGTCACTGCAAAATTTCTTCCTGTATCAAGGTAATTTTGGTTTCGGCTTCCCAATCTTTCAGGAGTTGACCACTTTTGAAGCGGATACCATCGTTCACTTCCAGCGAAGCCTCGCCTTCTTCGATTGTCGTCCGCAACCAGTCTATCATATCACGGGCTTGTTGGGCATCCAGATTAATCCGCTCATCGCTGGTAAATTCCACCCAGCCCTTCTCCTGACTGCTAACCATAAAGCGGGGACCACGAAGAAAACCCTCATACTTCTTGAGCCTGTCCAGAAACACATAAGTTTCGGCGGTATTCTTCAGGTCAAATTTATGTTTCCACAGTACCGGATTTTGCAGGTCAAGCGCTAACGGGTGCGGACCCTTATCAATCTCCAGCTTATGCGTTTGGGATTGCACGCCCCCTTTGCTCGCCACCGCCAACACATAGGTTGTGGCAAGCGGAACGGCAAAATCGCCATCATACAGCCCCCCGTTATGCTGAGGGTCTGCGCCGTTGGTGGTATAGCGGATTTCCGCGCCGGGAGGGGCAGCCCGCAACTCCGCCATCGTAGAATCGCCGTTTTTATATTGGCGCGATTTCAGAGTAACGGTATTTTTCCAAGTTACCGCCTGCCCGGTGGGACATTTCCCGGTAGAATCCACGCATAGGAACTGCACCTCTATTTCTTCTGTCTCAAAGTTTTTGGGGTCAGCTACCTTCATTGAGGCAGTCGTCACCTTGCCGCCAACTTCATAATAGATAGTGTCGCCGTTATTGGCATGCAAGCGCAAAAAAACCTTGCCGGTATCATCATCGCGCTTTAGCTGCTGCACCTTAACTTCAGCGGTAGGCGGCGGGGGCGGGGTACGGTCGACATAGTTGCCGCTTTCACGCCATTGCGCCTTGTGGATAAGCTCATCCCGCATTTTGTCCAGCGCGTCCGGGCGATGCCATTGCCACTGTGTATTGGTCGCAGCCCGCTTCTTAACCTCACTCCACGGCATAAAAGGCTGAGTAAAAAGACGCGCTTCGCATTTCTTGCGGAAAGTATCGCTGGAAACATCCTCCGTGAACTTTTGACGTTCTAACAGCGTTTTGCGGATTTGCTGCTCCCCGTTGAAATTATTATTGGTGAAATCCATAATACAATCGGTCTTTAGCAATTGCCCGCTATCCCCATGCGGATAGAAGAAGGTGGTAAAAGCTTCACGCAAAGCGCTAAGCAACCGCAGCCTTATTTTATCCAATAACTCTTGCGACATAATTAGTTGGGGGTCATTGGCAGAAACCTTCTCCGCTTGCATCTCAGCAATAATGTTTTTAATAGCTTTAAAACTGGCGGAATTATCCAGCAAAGTATCATGGGTATCTTTTATCCCAGTCAGGAACAATACCCGGTTTTTGTAAGCTAAATTCTCGTAAAACTGCTGGTAGCCTTCGCTAAGCCCACCGCCGGGTTGCGGCTCGCAAATAACCAGCGACACCTTATCTTGCCCAATCTCCACCCCATCGGGAGGCGGTAGCGGCAACACTTCCTGATAGCAATCCTTGATGGTAATCTTGAAAAGCTCCTTGAGATATTCGCGGAGTTCTTTATAACAAGATTCACGGGTATAACTTTCGGCGGTAGTCTTTAATTTCGCGACAATGTTTTGGGTATCCTTGAAAAAGAGCCGACCCTGAGTATCGGTATGCAAATACCAGGCGCGGGTAGATAGGGCGTTGAGCGCATCATTCCGCAAGCGGGAGAGGTCTCGATTGGGGGCGCACAGATAAGCGGCAATCTCGTACATATTCAAGCCCATCGCCGCGCCCGGCACATTTGCCAGCGAAGCGATAAGCAAGAGCTTGGCGGCATCCCGCGCATCGCTACTGTTCTGCTGCTCCGCGTCAATCTTCTCGGCTTCGGCATCGCCTTTGGAAGCGACATCGTGGCTAATAGCGGCGGCGAGCTTTGGGTTAATTTGGTTTAGTTGACTAAGCGTTTCGCTGTGATTAAAATCAAAATCATGGGCATGTATCAGATAAAACTCGCCGGCTTTGCCCTCTTGCTCATCATATAAGCGCGAAACCAGCACCCGCATGAGGCGAATTAGCCCACGGGTTTGCTGGAAGCCCGCATTTTCCTTGAAACGCGCCCACAAATCCCGTATGCCAAAGTGGAATGGGTAAGACTCGCGAAGACGCATGGCATATTGCTCAGGCTTTTCGCGGGTAATATCACTTTGTTGGGCAGCTTTAACCGCTTTAGCATAGCCCTGCGCCACTTCCGCTATTTCAGCCTCACCGGGTAATTCCTCAAACAAACGCTTGCGTAGGATGTGGTAAACCTCGTCAGTATTCATACCAACAGGTTCAAGCACCATCGCGCTACGCCCAACTTCTTCCCTCAAATTCCCCAACGCGCGGTTAAGCTGTTCGCTACCGCCTTCGTAGGTCGCCTTCAAATCGGAAATCACCACCGCCACATTAGACAGTTCCGGCTTGCCAACCGCCACCAACAGGTTAGATAAAGCAGTGGTGGTAACTTGCGCCAAATCGGAGTTCCCAATCGCTTTGGATTTGGCATTCTCGAAATAGGGTGGCAACTCATCCAGCAAAATTAGTAGCGGTTCGCCCTGCAAGAGATTCGCCCAAGCAGTTTGACCGGGAGCTTGTAAGGGGGAATAGTAAGCGTTAAAAGCCTCCTGCTTCCCCAACTGCCGGGCAATCTCGCCCCAGATGCCAAGGGAAGCATCACTCTCACGCCCGGTAAAGCCTACCACCCGCACTTTACCGAGATTGGGATGCTGCTCATCCATGACCTTCTGCCGGATTTCGGGATGTTTGGCAAGCAAGCCAAGCGAAAGCATGTTATGGGTTTTGCCGCCGCCCATTGCTTGGGACAGCACAAAAACGCCTTGCTCATTCTGTCCGGCAAAACGGCGGAAAGCCTGTTGCAGCAACATCTTCATGCCGCCGGTCTGGAAATTCTCCTCGAAAAATTTCTCAGGCACGACCGTATCTTTAAATAAATCGGTAATATCGAGAACAGTATCACGCTTGGATGGGTCAAAAACGCTAGGGCGTGGTTTGCACAATTGCTTGAGAGTTTTCAACAGGACGCTCCTTCAAACAGGTCAGGCTTTATAGAAAATCGCGTGAAATACTAACTTATCACTATAAATATATTCCCACCAAC
>NZ_JBAXHI010000091.1:0-3686 GCF_037138995.1 Candidatus Chlorohelix sp.
GAGGCGGTCGGTATGTCGCTGTTTTGTGTAATCGAGTAGAAAAATGATACCAGTTGCAAAAGTTAAAATTAAGGGTAGAAGCAAAAATAGGGTCAGAATTTCGAGCATTTTTGTCACACTTTCTGGTATTATTGAACTTGCAAGGTCGTCACACACCTTGCCGGCAGTAGTCGCAAGCTACTGCCCTTTGTTTATCTTAGCACATATTTTTGACAAATCAGTCTAAAAATCTCAAATTGATGAAGCGTTTAGAACAATAATCAAGCCGACCTCCCGCGCCAAACTTTACAGACTTGATATATAAAAAAGGGCGCTCTTTTGTGCAGAGCAGGCGGTAATAGCTACCGAGCCGGTGGCGTGATAGGTTAGCTCGTTATCTAACTCCTGCACCAGAATTAAAAGGTTCATACGCGCTCTATATCAATTCCCAAATAGCATTTAATAGGCATTCGCGGCGGCTTGCCACATTCGCCACACAATAACGGTTCTGGTGGTTCATTAGGGTTAAGAACCGCAATAACCGAGCGATAGGTAGAATTGCACCTGCATAGCGCGTTATCGGCTTTGTGGCGGTTCTGGTGGCGTTCTAGTTCGTTTATTCGCGCTCTTAAAATCATTGTTACCCATTGTTTTGCAAACTCAGATTATTCAGAACGCTTCCGCCCAGCGTGGTTAGCAAAGCGTGGCTGCTCCAATGCTTGCTTATATTCACTCCAAAACGCCACCAGCTTATTAGCAAACTCTTTTGTTATGCTACGGTCTTCTTTTAGTTCTGCTACTGTATAGTTTTGCAGTTCTTCTATATCCTCCTGCACAAAATCGGCAAGTGATATGAAACTGTCGTCGTCCATTTCGTTTAGGCGAAAGTCGTGGTATTCCCGCAAAATTTCGTAACTTAAATAATTACGTTCGATTACTGCTGGTTTTAACGGGCTATTAGGAAAGTGTTTTGCAAATAAGCGCTCAAACTCGGCTTTTTGCTTGAGTTTGGTGGCGGCATTATCCGGCGCTGGCGCTGGTGGCGGTGCAGGCGCTGCGCGTTCTGTTTTAGCGTTCTCCTGTTTTGCTGTTTTGCTCGGTTTGGGTAGGCGTTTATCATTCTTTGTTACGTAGCTAATAAACGCGCCTGCCGAATTGGTCAGCCGGTTACCCTGTTGTGACACATAGGTTAGCGCGTTCTGAATGTCGTTATCAAGCCAACCGTTTTGGCGTGCCAAAAATATAAGCTCGTTCGCTTTATCGTGGTGAATTCCTAGCGCGGTTATGTTTGCCACCAGCGCGTTATTCTCGGTGGTGGCGTTAGCCGAACCACCGAGAATAACGCCACCACCACCAAAACTGTTTGTTTTGGTGTATGTTGTGGTATCAAAATTTGATACTTTATCGTTATTTAAAGTATCATTTTTTGATACTTTTTTATGTGGTTTTGGGCGGTTTGCTTTATCGTAACTAGACGCGCCTGTTAGGTTTAGTTCGTAAACTGCTGCAAGCGTTCGCCCTTTATTGCCACGCTGGTGGCAAAATATAACGCCTGTTTGCGCTAGCTCGGTGATAGCTTTTTTAACGCTATTGATAGTCAAGCCTGTTAGCTCTGCTAATTGCTTTTGCGCTATAGCGTCAATTGTTTTGTTAAACCCAGCAGTATGCGTAAAGATAGCTAACGCTACTTTTACCGCCGAACCTGACAATGTTCGCATTTGTTCGCGGCTAAAGACTGAGGGTATTCTATCGAACTGATAACCTGCACCGTAACCGGTGGCGGGTCGTTCTGGTTCGTTTTGCATAATGAATAACTCCTATTGCACCAAGTAGGCGTATTTACCGCCGGGGGCGTATTTGCTCCAATCAATAGAACTCGGCGCGTTCGTTTGGCGCTGGTGGCGTTCTGCACCGGCTCGGCGCGGTGGTTCGGCGGTTCGTTCGGCGTTCGTTCTAACCAGCGTGGTTAGCAAAGCGTGGCGGTTCTGCACATTCGGCGCGGTGGTAACATACTTTATCAAGCGTTCTAAGTAGGCAATATCACGCCCATTTTGCACCAGAACCAGCGTTAAACGGTTCGCTTCATTCCTGCCAAACCCAAACTGCACCAGCAAATTAACCGCCACCGCCACCACCGTTTTATTTTGATTCTGGTTTTCTTTTGTGTGGTGCAATTTTTGCACCTGCTCGGCGTGGTTTAGGTGCAATTTTTGCACCTGCTCGGAATCGCTCGGCGCTGGTTCAGGCGGTGGTGGTTCGTTTGCTGGTTCTGCTGGTTCTGGTTCAGGCGCGTTTAATGCAAGCTCGGTTAAGGATATGCCACGCTGGTGGCGCGTTATCAGTTTGCGGCGCTCTAATTTATCAAGCGCTACCACCAGCGAACGCCTGCTAACTCCTGCACCGTTATCTAATCGCTTATTATCGTTTGTGATAACACCGTTTAGAAATTGTTCGTAACTAATCCAATCGGATAGCTTTTGATAGCCGAGCAAGTGGCGGTAAACGTAAAGCATAACGCGCAATTCAGAGGCGGTTAATTGAGGCGCAATAACATCTAAAAAGTAGTTTGGCGTTTGCGTATAGCAAAACGTAACAATAGCGGTATTTTGCATAATGAACTCCTAAAACGCGCCGTATTGCAAAAAGGCGTAAAACCTTTTACAATAACGGTGCATAATTGAATATTTTTGAGAGTAGCAGCTTAGTTTTGAGGACGGCTGCTATTCTCTTTTTTATATTCCTTTTAGCCACGATATTTAGCTTGAGCAGCATACTACCACAAAAAAAATTCGTATGCTACTTATCACACTTGATTGCTTTATCCCACGTTCACCACAACTCATTTCTACCACCGGCGGCGGCTAAATAACAATGGTTATTACTAATGACAATCAAAATTGTACAAAGTAGCTGATATTTGTCGCATTAATGATACTGAGTGTGTTCTAACTGATACTAGCTTTCCCCTAACATTTCAAAGTTTTTCAGCCCGTTAGCCAGCGCAATTAATGATGCTATCTTTTCTGCTAACCGGCTATCAATAGCTGGAGATAACACAGCTATAGTCAGGTCGCGTTTTAAATACCTTGCCACGATTTTATGCCCGGTTGACGGGTGAAAATCGGATAATAAAATCTGCTCTGCTTTTGCCTTAATCATGATAATGCCTCCTCCCCCTTCCACGCTTACGTGCCTCCATATCAATCACGCCCAATCAATCAATCAATCAATCAGCGTTTGAGGCTAGTTTTTGTACAGCGTAGTAACTTAGACCTGTCGCCTTGCCTATTTCCCGGAGTGATAACCCATCGTTTTTCAAAGCCTTAACCGCTTCAAAGGGCGTAATATCAGGCATTTCGGGTGCTTCAAGTTGTGGTAATGTTTCTACATCTTCAAGTGATAAAGCCCCTTCCTGACCTTCCTGTGAGCTATGGTTTGAGTCCTGATAGCGCTTGAATGCAATCTCTCGAATCTCTCGATTATGTTCAGCAAAAGACATTGAGCGGTTATCATTGCCGTTTCCAACATTCAAGGGCTTCCCGCTCAAATGGGTGGAGAAGTTTGGCGAGTAGGTAAAGTGTGTCAAAGCTGGATAGTTGGTAGGCTTTTGACCCGGCACTGCCAATAGTGCAATAGCGCCAGTTTGGATATTCACCGCGACCGGGTAATTGCCGTTTACATCGCAATTAACAATCTTTACAAAAGAC
>NZ_JBAXHI010000092.1:0-3660 GCF_037138995.1 Candidatus Chlorohelix sp.
CTGAGGCTTTGAAATAAGCCCTTGTAGGAGGGATTTCTAATCCCGATCTGAGGCTTTGAAATAAGCCCTTGTAGGAGGGATTTCTAATCCCGATCTGAGGCTAGACCTATTCGGGATTAGAAATCCCTCCTACAGTTTTACCCTGATTTATAAGGTATATGGCTTAACCGCTGCTTTTGAATGGTCTCCTATAGCAACTGTTTGAATCGGCCTTAGATACTAGCGGCCACTTCGCGTACTTCGCCGCTTTCAATGGCTAACAAATGGTCGGCCCATTTCGCAGCCCATTCTCGTAACTCATGGGTATCCAAGGGCGTAGGTACTTTCGAGTTGGTGTGGTTATATATCTTTGCAGCTAGGCTACGATAAACCCCGGCCTGGGCTGATTTTGGCGCGGCTTCAATGGTTGTTTTGCCCTGCAACTCGCTTTGGGTTACAGTCACCGACCGAGGTACATATTCCACTACCTGAGTGCTGGTACGAAGCACAAAATCGTCAATAATTTCTTTTGAATATCCGACGTTAATCGAGTTGGCGATAACGCCCCCCAACAAGCCACCACCGGAATTTGAGTACTTTTGGATACCCTTGAAGAGGTTATTGGCAGCACAGACCGCCATAAAGTCAGCCGAGGAGACGGTGAAGACATGCTCAGCAATACCTTCGCGAATGGGAACCGCGAAGCCACCGCAAACCACGTCACCAAGCACATCATAAATAATGATGTCCAGATCGAGTTCTTCAAAGACCTTCAGTTGCTTCATCAATCCGACGGCGGTGATGATACCTCGTCCAGCGCAACCGACACCCGGCGCAGGACCGCCTGCCTCCACGCAATAGATACCGTTGAAGCCTTCATACACAACCTCGTCCGCCTTCACCTTGGTATGCTCGCGCAGGGTATCCAGCACGGTCGGTATATAACGGCCTCCTCGCAGGGTATTGGTCGAATCGCTCTTGGGGTCGCAACCGAACTGCATAACTTTATAACCCATTGTCGAGAGTGCGGCACTAATATTGGAGGTAGTGGTAGATTTGCCAATACCACCCTTACCATAGATCGCAATCTGCTTAATTTTCTTTGCCATTGTCCTTCTCTCTAGTAGCTAAATTTTTAAAATATTTGGAATTAATGAGGCGCTCCAGTGCTTGATCAATAAAGATAGGGGCCTCTATTACCCGTATCCCGCGTGAAGACAGCAATGCCTGTGCGCCTGGCCCGATACGACTAACCAGTACAAAAGCACAATCAGCCAGTAGCTCAACTGATTGTGACAGGAGGTTCTCGTCGTGCTGTCTCGAATTACAGCCGGGATTATTAAACCGGGTTTCAATACTGTGATAAGTATCACCCTCGATCTCATAAATTATAAATTGTTCAGCGCGCCCAAAGTGTTGGGTGATATGCTCCCCGTCCCAACTGGCGACTGCTACTTTTAATGCCATAACCTCTTTCTCTTTATAGTAGATAACACGCCTAATAAAAGACCAGTCTACGCTATATAATAGGTGGCAAAGACCAGTCTACGCTAAAAGAGTTTTAGCAAAAGCGTTACCATACCTAGACCAGTCTACGTACCATCTGTGGATACCGCTTAGTCTTTAATCGTTAGTTGAGTTGCGGTTAATGATCGGTTCATTCCTTAGAAACTTGGCATCGCACAGGTTGGTAGTAGTGGGAGTAAGGGTAGAGCAACCCTCCTCGCCAGGAACCCCGACCGCATCGGCCCGGCATTGGTTACAGTTCCGAAACTGCTTAAGAATGGCGGCACACTCATCCCTGACTTGGTTAAGTTCCTCGACCGAGGGAGGTATTACATCCTTAAACTTAGCCTGCGCGATCAAGGGCATAATATTCATGACATGCGCCCCTAGCTCTTTTACCACTCTAGCGACTTTAACCAAGTGCTTGTCATTGACCCCCGGAATTAAGACCGAATTGATTTTTACCACCATACCCCTTTCGGCAGCGGCTTTGAGACCCTCAAGCTGGTTTCTGCTCAGAATTTCAAAGGCTTCTCGGTCACGATAGGTCTTGCCTTCGTATCGGACATAGGGATAAATTTGTCCACCAATTTCAGGATCAACCGCATTGATGGTGATGGTTAAAGCAATAACACCTGCTTTGTCCAACGCATCTACGTGCGCGGGTAAAGCCAGCCCATTGGTGGAGGTACACTTGATTAAATCCGGGAACTCCCTTTGAGCTAGGTTCAGAGTCGCAAGGGTGGCAGAATTTGCCAGCGGATCGCCTGGCCCGGCAATCCCAAGCACCTTAATCCTTGGTTCCACTTCCAGTGCTTTCCTGATGGTGGAAATAGCGGTCTCTGGCGAGATTATTTGGGTAGTAACCCCTGGTCGGTTCTCGTTCGGGCAATCAAATTTGCGAATACAGTAACCACACTGGATATTGCACTTTTTGGCTACTGGAACATGGATTCGACCAAATGTGAAGTGCGCCACGGTGCTATAGCATGGGTGCTTAGCTACCTTTGAAACCGCACTTTCCACCCGTATTTTTTTTCAGAAACTGGAGCTTGCACCAATTCTGTCATTAAATGGCTCCTGATTCGGAGAGTATTCTCTCCCTTTTTTCATCTTTATTATATATGTTGACAAAATTATCAAAATTCAAGGTAAAAAAAGCCGCCTGCTAAGATTTAACTTGTCATAGCAAACGAACCTCTGGATGTCCAGTCAGTTCTTTATAAAATGAAATAGGGCTAATCGCCTCTATCTAATCAAAGCAATAAACTTATTTTTCCACATTGAATTCAATATCTCAAAAAACATCCGAACATAAACCAAAAAGGCAAAAAGGTTCGCCTTCTGCCACAATTAAAGTAAAGTTGCAGTAAGCGAACCTCTGGATGTCCAGTCAGTTCTTTATTATGATCAGGCAAATCGCCTCTATGTAATCAAAGACCAGTCTACGCAAGAAACTTATTTTCCGCACCGAAGTAAGCTTTTGAGATATTAATAATATAACTTACTCTATTAAGTTTATCAAGTTAAATTCTGGTAAAGATTGATGACCAAACTACTCAGGTTAAGATTTAGGCAGTCCAAGATTGCCCGGAAATATTAGGATCAGGAGTTTCGAATCTCTGCCTGGATTGTGATGCTTCCGGCCTTCTCAAATTGGAGGGTAACCGGGGTGTCAGGAATATACGGACAAAAAGGAATCTGACCCACTTTTGCTGAAAATAGGCTGCAATAACTGATTTTTGCCTTTGGTCGGAGCATGATAAACTCAGAAGTAGCCCGTCTCAGCTATTACAGGAGGGTTCTCAGCAAAAGTGAACCAGAACCAGAATCGACCGTACTTTTCTGACACCCCTTTTAGGCACTCGATAATGCTCTCCAATGCCTCAGTAGGAGCTTTTTGGCGCTCGATCACGTTCTGCTGCACTTCGATAAGGCTCTCCCGCGCTTCGATCTTGCTCTCCAGCGACTCGATCACGTTCTCCAGCGTCTCGATTTTGCTCTCCAGCGTCTCGATTTTGCTCTCCAACGTCTCGATGCGGCTCTGTTGGGCTTGAACCAGTTCTAGCAATTGCTCAAACCTAGTCTCAAGCGAAGGTGCGGGGTTTGTGGTCATAGTGTGCCTCTACTCTCTAACAGCTAAAGTTTGATGCAAAATAAAAAGGGTTCCCTACT
>NZ_JBAXHI010000093.1:0-3484 GCF_037138995.1 Candidatus Chlorohelix sp.
CATTCATTAATAAGTACATATTCTGGTTAATTCTCGAATTACTTGGAACAGATGGGCGCGACACGCCCGCGTTGGTTTGGATAAAATCTCATGGGGTTTGGGGCAATCATGGGATGGGCGTATTCAAATACGCCCCTACAAAATGACCACGCGCCCTTGCCCAAACCCCTTTGAGAACCGTTTTATAAAGGACAATTTCTTTCTTGCAACAGCCCTGACAACAAAAGCAGGGTAAAAAATGATGTGCGGAAATTGGGGTTAAAAAAAGTAAAGCCTTACCGCCCAAAATTTCTCTAATGTATAGGGAAATCCTGTTAGATAACATTCGCACACTGCCGTGCTGCGTGTTTCAAACTCTTGGGGTGGTTCCAGTGGTTGAGTAAGGTGCAGCTTTATGGTCGCTTCCTTACCTCGAAACGGGGCAAGTTCGGCTTGAGTGTGGCGAACAGAAACGGGTTAGCAAAATCTAATACCGCTCTGGTCGCCAGCCCTACCCCTATTAGCCCAGATTATATTTGGCGCGTATAGTTTGCGGAATGCTCTTCTGTGCAATACCTCTAATTTCCGTTGGGTTCACATTTAAGTTCAGTGCCGTTTTCAGGTGAAATGCTGCCTCTTCTGGGTTATTAGCTGCCAGCAACTGCTTGGCATATTCTAATAAGCTTCCATAGTATAGACTTGAGATGTTATAAAAATTCGGTTCACGCTCCCACACAATCTTAAACTTGCCTGAAGCATCATCATATTTTTTGGCGTTTAATTTACTCCAACCTTGCTGGTAGAAATCGGCAATCTCTTCCAAACTTGTCAGGTCTTTATCGCCTGCCAATATGTCTTTTGCCGCCCTTAATTGATCGAGTCCCAATCGGAAGGAATCAGGGTTGGTAGCAGCTTTAAAAAGTTGCTTTGAGTAAGTTAAATAGCTTTCTTTGAGCTTATCATTAATAGCAGCATCATTTCGCAAAAGATTGCTTGCTTCGGTAAGGTTACGAATTGCTTTCGGGTAATTGCTACAAGGGTTATCAGCGCACTGATTAATCTGGTTAGTAGCATCACTCAATAGCTTTTGGGCTTGCGTGCGATTGTTTGCAACTACGGTAAGCGCGGCAGAAGTTGGTTCTACAGTAGCTACCGCTGCCGTAGAAACAGGTTTGTTAGTAAGAGCCACAATGAGAATTACAGCTACACCTAACAGCAGGATTGCTACCAGCATTATCAATCCCCATTGATTCAAAGGGCTGCGTCTGGTGATACCTGCTTTCTCATCAAAAATATCATCCAGATTCTGCTGCTTTTCCTGCATCCAATCTTGGGGATTTCCCCCTTTCTCGGACATCCAATCCTGAGTTTGATTTGTATTTCTATTGTTTCTAGCCATCTTTAACTACCCACCCTTCTTCTACTTGCAATCTTTCTTGGTCGTTTCCAGACCGCCTTTAATGCGATTAAAGTACGTCATCAGCTCCTGAATAGCCGGTATGCTCATTACTTTGTCTGCCTGATCAAAATAATTAGTTGCTTCAGCTTTATTGGCAGAGCTAGAATTGCATTTTATACCAGCCATGTCACGGTAGGTTTCGGTCAATTTTACTGCTGGACTCTCCATGTTCATTTTAGCCAGAAAACTAGGATCTTTCTGAACCAATTTGGATAATTTATCGCTTGCTTCTATTAATTTCTGCTCCTTTTCCTGCGGGTTTTCAGTGCGCAAAGCAGCACTCTGTGCGTTCTTGCCATCTATATACAATTGCGTCATATCTCGCCTGTCAGTTACTCCTTTAACCCACCCATCCAGTGTGGTGTAAGGCTGCGGTATCGAAGGTATTCGGGTAGGCTTCACACCTGCTTGAAGTTTGTTAGTAGTGGCGTAATCAACGGCTTGCTTATAGTCAGTTAATGCATTTTCAGGCAGCAAGCTTGTTTCTTCCTGCTGTCCCAAAGTGGCATACACCGCAAACAAATATGCGGCAGCGTTCACTTTAACATCTTTGTCAGTCAGCAGAGCAGGCAAGGCGGTGGTAACTTCCAAATACTTTCCAGCCTCGTAATCTCTGACCGCCACATTGAATTTTCGCTGATTTTCAGTCAAGTTGCGGTCAGGGTTGTTAATGCTCTGAAGTCCTGTAAACCAGAAGAAGCTACCTGCTCCGGCAATAATAAGCGCAAATACTCCAGAGACTATTGCCAGTATAGTAGCCTTTTTGCGGCGACTGCGCGTTCCATCCAAATCCAGTCCATTATCAATGCCTGCTTCCTCCTCGCCACTACCATATAGGCTCGGCGGAGGAGGAACGTAATCGGAAGAAATCTGACCATATTCGTCAGTTCCGAGCGAAACCTCTTTACCCAACTGTGAGTAATTATTGCCATTTTGGTTCATTATTCAACCTCCTCTGATTCTTGTCCGTATATGGCGGCGGGAACAAACTCTAGTTCTGTCAGGCTTTCTACGAAATTCGTGGCTTCCTCTTGTAATTGTTTGTCCACTGGCTGACCACACACCGGACAATCCGGCTGTGACCAAATATCTACAAAACGACTTTGCAAGGGTTCATCAAAAATCCAGCCTTGTTTGGGTTGATTGCCCCACAATATCCAGTTTGCAGGGTAGGGTTCTACCAAGCTTGTTTTATCATAGCGAGACAAAACGCTTAACGCGGTTCGCGCCATAATAAGCGCAATATGCCCCACATCCATGCTCAGGGCTAACTGTGGTCTTCCGGGTAATGCCCCGTAATCCTCAATTTCATCATGGTCTTGCTCCCCGAATAACTGGCTGGTGGCTATGCGGAAGCACATATAGCAACCCACCTTTTGCCCCTCAAGTTCTACGCCGGGTATCGCCATGAACACATCCCCCCCAAAGCCCATCTCATAAGCTGCGCCATACACTGCTGGGATACCTTTATTCCAAGATATTCGATTGATAACCCCTTTGGCTTCTTCCGAGTCTGTTGCCCCTACCACCAAATCACACCCGTCCAAGAGTTGCTCAAGAGTATCCAGATGTTCCGTTACATCTATGTTAAAAGTCTCAACCTTTAACAAAGGATTAGTATTTAATAACAGGTCTTTCAGCGCATCGGTTTTCAAGCGCCCGATGTCGCGCATCCCGCAGACATGGCGCACCACATTATGTACTTTCAAACGGTCAAAATCTGCCAAGCGGAATTTCCCAACTCCTGCTTTGGCTAATTCCACTGCGGCAGTGCCGCCCCCTGTGCCTAGTCCGATGATTGCTACCGTTTTATTTGCCAGCGCATTTGTATCCAGCAATCCCGCGATGCGACTTTTGAAATCATCGTAGAAAGTCAGCCGCTCATGCTCAACTTCTTCGGCGCTTCCCTCTTCACTAATTTTGTAAAAAGTTATCGCGTCATTATGGGCTAATAAAACCAGTTCACCGGGTTGGCTGGAGTCCAATTTTTCCCCTCGTTGCCAGCGCCCCAACAAGATATTGCTTGGCGAATCCAGATGCAACAGC
>NZ_JBAXHI010000094.1:0-3483 GCF_037138995.1 Candidatus Chlorohelix sp.
GTTACGAATGAGGTCAGCCTGGGACAAATCCAACCCGGTGGAGTTCAAGCTTTCAAAAATCAATTGGGGGTTATCTTTATCTCGGTCAAGTGCTATATCTACAATCAGGAGTTTACCAATGCCCTTGTAAAGATTATCAAGGCTAGGGACGTTCCCGATTTGTTTTAGGAAGAACTCATAATTTTCCTTAATCCGAACGGCATGTGGGGTAGGTACATCCCGCCCTTCCAATACATGGATTAAAGTTTCCTTGTCACTCTGGGTTAGTAGTAGTTTGTAACGTAAATCGTCCGTTTCATCAGAATTAAAGAGATAGTAGTTTTCTACCTTACGGCGGTTTATTTTTGTTTCTTGCCTTGACTCTTCAATTTTCCGACCCAACGCTGCCAACAAAAGAGAGAGTGTGGTTAGTCTTTGTTGCCCATCGATTACCAAAAGTTGTGGTACAGCGGTAGTTTGGTATATTCCCTTCTGTATATAAACAATTGAGCCGATAAAGTGGGCGGCTGCTTGCTCATCTGCCGATACTCGTTGAATATCACTCCAGAGTTGCCGACACTGTTCCACAGTCCAACTATAAGTACGCTGGTAAATGGGAATGACTAATTGCTTATTTCCATTCAAAAACTGTAGAAAATTGGCTTCTTTGGCTTGCATTTACTCGTTCCATACCTTTCTGCTTCTTAAAAGAATATGTACTACATAGCTCGACGACAAGGTTTTGTAATGTGGCTACTTCGCTTTGATAATGACTTGCTTATTACCACGCCTTTGCCAGATACTTTCGGCGGTCGGTGGCATCAAGGACACGCGCACATCTCTCCCACGGCACGCTTTCGATTCGATGATACTTTATTTCAAAGGGGTGTTGCTCCGGTACTGCTGCTATGGTTTGTTGGGCTTTCTCCATATCGTTTTCAGCAACATACACCCAGACATCTTCCAGTGTGTCCGGTAATTGTCCGAATAAGTTGCGGATAGATTCTAATCGTTCGGATAAAAGCTGATGAACCCGGTCTTCTACCGAACCCCTGTAGCGCATATTATAGATGAACACCTTATCCTGTAGCTGTCCGATGCGCTGTATGCGCCCTTTGCGCTGTTCCAAGCGGGTGGGGTTCCATGGTAAGTCGAGATTGATTAGAGCGCCAAGCCTTTGCAGATTCAAGCCTTCACTGGCAGCATCGGTGCCAAGTAATAGTTTTATTTCGCCGCGCTTGACCCGCGCTTTAATAATCTCGCGGTCTTCCCGGTGATAGTCGCCATTGAGCATCACGCCGGATTTCTGCCCACCCGCGTAGATGCCAATCTGTATATCCGGCAATTCTTTAGACAGCGCATTTGCCAGCCACCACACCGAGTCCCAATACTGCGAGAAGATAATACAGCCGCGCTCCAGCCAATTGAGTTCACTCAGATAGTGAAAGATGTTAGCAAATTTAGGGTCAGGCTCCTTGCTTGCTTCTAGAACCGTTAGAAATTCCTTGAGCTTTTGACATTCCGGTTCTGTCAATTCAAAGGCTGAGCCATTAGATTCAGGCGCCTCTTCTTCTTCTTCGCCTTCTTCTTCCGCCTGCATATAGTCGCCCAGCATACGGGTGGCGGTTATCTTACCGGCTTCGATAGAGCTACCAACTCTCCGCAATAGCAGCGTTTTAATAAACCCGGCATTTTTAACCCGCGCACTTAGCATAGTACAGAACTCCTCGGCACACTGGTAGGCATTTTGCAGATAGAGCGGCAGTTCAATCGCCTCATAGTCCTGCTCGCCGTAAAGTTGCACTTCCACCGCTTTCAAATACGGTTCATGGGTAGCAGGGTCGAGGGTGGTTTCAAGATATTCGCGGGTACGGCATACAATATGTCTCAAAAAGGGGTTATGCTCTCGCCCAAAAGCTGCCCCGTTATTTTTCACCCGTTTCTTGTCCGGCTCTTTAAGTTTTTCCCAAGCCTCCGGCGCTGCAATCGGCTCGTTATCCGCCAGTTGCAAGCTTTTTCGTATCAGTCCGAAATCTTTGCTTTCGCTGGAAGGAGGTAGCGGATTTCGCACCCACTCCCAGAGAGCGGCTTCCTCCTCCGGCATCACTTCCTTACCCATCACCATTTGCAAGGAACGTTTCGGGTCTTTTCGCCAATAGCTAAAGGAGTTGCCAAGCACGAAATCCCTGTTCCCACTCAGCATGTTCAACATGTCCCACCCCTCGATTGGGTTAAGCTGTACTGGAGTGGCAGTGCTGAGTAACAGGCTATGCGTGCGCCCGGAAAGTTCTAGAATAAACTGCATCAGGTTGTTTGGTTCAGGCTTTTCATTCTCTTTGCCCAGCGCTAGGTTACTACGGCGGGCGCGATGTGCCTCATCCACAATCACGCACTCATATTCCATTTCCTTGAGGTATTGTAACGCTTCGGATTTGCGGGTAATCAAGCCCTGTGAAATGATACCTACCCGCCGAGGGCATTTCTTAATGCCTCCCGCGCCGCTTTCCGGGTATTCGATTTCGTTCTCGTCTATCCAGCGTTTGCCGTTCCAGATAGCGGAGGGCATATCCAGCAAGTCACGAAGTTCCCCTTGCCACTGTAGCATTAACGGTTTCGGCACGATTACCAGAATGGGCTTTTCGCCTACCAACGCCATCAGCATCGCGGATAGCGCCAGTTGCACAGTTTTGCCTAAACCCACTTGGTCCGCCAACACGAAACGCGCTCCGCTTACGCTCTTATGAGCTTCAAAAGCCAGATTGATGAAGTATTTTTGATGCCCCCAAAGCCCGAATTCTTTGGCAAATACCGGCGTTTCAACTAACGCCTCCTCCGCCTTAGCCTTTTCCCGCCAGACTTCTATGCTCGGCACTACTACACGATGCGCCAGCCTTCCGATGTCCTCGATTACGTAATTGGCTAATGGGATGGCAGAAGCGTGCGTCCACAGATAGTCAAATTCAGCCTGCACCCACTGTATTGCTTCGGGAGAATCATCCTCCCAAACAAGTTCGTAGTTGGTGAGCCAGCCCTGTAACGTTTCGTTGGCGCTGCCCATGAAGGCGGTTTTACGCCCATCTTCCAGCGTAATAACCCCCGCTTTGCCGTGTTCCAACCCAAAAATGGTATGGGGCAGCACTTTCACTTCCATTTTGCCGCTTTTCAGCAACTCATATAGCTTTTGAAGTTGGGGTTTACTGGAGTCGTAGCGAGTAATTGGGTCAGAAGCAGACCATTCTTGACGCATTGCCAGTTGTGCCGCTTGTGCGGTCTTTACATCGTCTATACTCAAGCTGGAATTGCACACTACCCGAATGGAACCGGTTATAGTGTCTAGCGCATCTGACAGCACTGCCAGCATAGAGGAACTGAAATAACCCGCGATTCGGTCATAGGCGTGGGCTTTGTGCAACCGTTTGGAGAGAAAAGTCTTGTCCAGCCGATTCAGGCGGGATGAAAAACGATTTAGCGACATATTCAGGTTTTGTATCTGGAATGCTTACA
>NZ_JBAXHI010000095.1:0-3350 GCF_037138995.1 Candidatus Chlorohelix sp.
ACGGTAGTTTAATCTTTGTTTTAACCCGTAGGGGCGACGCTGGAGTCGCCCTTCCAAATTTCCCCCGAATTTACGCCACCGAACGAGGGAATGGGGTTCTGCCCCTATTTCAAACCGTTGGCAATATTACGAGCGTTGGACAGCAGCATCTTAAGATAGGTAGAGCCATCGCTACTTGCATCGCCTAGCGCGTCCCCATATAGGTTAGAGAAGATTTTCACGCCTGCTTCTTTACTGATTTGCTCTGCCAACTTCGGATTGATGGTCGTTTCGGTGAAAATGGCAGGTACTTTCTCCGCTTTGATGCGCTTGACCAATTCGGTTAAAGCCTGTGCGCTAGGCTCGGACGCGCTATCAAAGCTAGGAATTATTGAGCCGACAATTTTCAGGTTGAACTGAGCGGCAAAGTAGGTAAAGGCTTCGTGGTTGGTGACGAGCTTACGCCGTTCTGCGGGGATAGCGTCAAGCAAGCCTTTCATTTGCCGGGAAGTATCGTCAATTTGGGTTTTATAGGAAGCGGCGTTAGCTTCGTAAGTAGCTTTACCCGCTGCGTCCACCTTCGCTAACCCCTTTGCAATGTTATCCGCCATAATTTTGCCATTGTCTGGACCGTGCCAGATGTGCGGGTCGGTCTCGCCCTGTACGGTCTTCAGCAAGTTCACGCCCTCCGAGACCGCCGCCAGCGAGGCTTTCGTACCGCTGCTCTGCACCGTTTTGTCGAGCCACGCTTCCAGCCCCAACCCGTTTGAAAGTACCAATTGGGCAACCGCCAACGCTTTAGAATCCTCTGCGGTAGGCTCATAATCGTGCGCGTCTCTGCCGGGTTTAAGAATGGCGTAAATTTCGGCGCGGTCTCCTGCCACGTTTTTTGCCATATCGGCAATGACGCTATTAGTTGCCACCACCTTGATTTTACCGCTCGCGCTGGAGTTAGTAGCGGTACTATCGCCACATGCTGCCAGCAGCAATAACAGCATCAAAATTACCATCAGACAGCGTCTTTTCATTACTATCATCCCTCTAGCTCCAATTTTGAGATACAGTATCAATAACAGGGAATAATAATATAACCTTGCGCCTTGCCTGTCAAGTAATTGATACACAGTTTCAAAATAGTTAGAATATTTGCGGGAGATGGTGCGGGATTTGTAGGAGCAACCTCCGTGTTGCGACAAGAACCGCTCCTACGGGTTAATTCTCATGGAGTGGGCGAGAGGGCTTCAATCCAAAATCCAAAATGGAATGCGCCCCTACGGGTTAAAACAAAGATTAAACCACCGTCAGAATGTTTACTTCTGTAACTTCCGAGCGATTACCGTAACCCACGATAGCGTAATCTCCTGCCGCTAACCCGGCGGTATCCACCACGATAGTTAATTCCCCGTTTGCATTCGAGAATTGCCGACCCAAGCTCACGGTTGAGCCATCCGGCGCGGTGTACCATTGCGATACAATCTCATCTGCCAAATACACCTTCTGCAAAATGCTGACTTTCTCGCCCACATTCGCCCTTACTGCTGCGCCCGGCTGGATTGCGCCTTTGGTATCATCGCGGTTGCTGCCTGTTGCCCCGAACACAAAGCGTTGGCTATTACTGTTTATGCTCTTACCGCTTACGGTATCGTCATCAAACACCAGCTTATAGCGTGTTTCGATATGCGTTCCGACCATCGCGGTAGCATTGGGGCGAAACACCAACACGCCGTTCACTTCCTTGCCTTGCTCAATCGGCGGCAGGGCAATTGACACCGTGGTAGTGGTCACTTGCGTAACCCACACCCCCGCGCTGCTCACCGAAGCATCAAAATAGCCCACGTCCAGCCCTTGCAATATCGGAATCTTTATCAAAAGGCGGCTTGCTCCGCCCGCCCCGATGTTCTTCACCTTGAAGCTGAACGAAACGAGATTCTCAAGGTTCGTATCCGCTACCCTATCCGGGCTGATTCGCAACTGCGGTATCAGGTCGGAGGAAAGCGCAGGTTTAGCCGGAACAAACTCAAACGCGCCGATGTCGCAAGCCTCGCCTTGAGGTCGGCTTATCCCGCGCTGGTCGATAGTTACCGCGCAACTGGCAACCGGAATCGCGTCTATCGCCGAACTGCCCTCTAGCAGCGCAATGGTAAAAGTTAGCCCACCGTTATCACCGGGAGTACCTAGTTTCGCATCGGCAGCGGTTTTGAACCCACAGGTGGCGTTGTCGTTGGCTACCTCTAAGTTATAGCCTCCATCGGTGAGAGAGAAATTACCGGTACAAATATTGCTGCCCTGCAACAGGCTATTCTTCAGCAGCGCCGTTCCGCTATTGTTGTTGATAGTTCCGCCGCTGCCGCTTTCAGAAACAGCATTGTTGAGGAAAGTAGCGTGGGTCACTAGCACGTTGCCATTATTAAAAATAGCCCCGCCGTAATTATCCGCGCTATTGTTGTACAGGCTCGAATTGGTTATCTCCAGCGTGCTGCCGTTGCTAATGATATCGCCATCGTAATTAGTAACCGCGCCGCTGTTAAAAATAGCCCCGCCGTAATTATCCGCGCTGTTGTTATACAGGCTCGAATTGGTGATTGTCACCGTCCCGCCGCTGTTAAAAATAGCCCCACCCTCGATAGCCTTACCCCCACTCAGGTTGAGATTAGTTAAGGATAGCTTTGTATTGGGGCTGACGTAGAAAATCTGGTATAGATTATTCCCGCTAATAGTCAGCTTACCTGCTCCCGTGTTGGTCAGAGTCAGGTCTTTGGTAACAAGTTGCCTTACATCTAGGGTGATGGCGGTATCGGCGGCGCAATTAAAGTCGAGCGTACCACCCGCGCTAACGCTACTTTGCAGCGCCGTTAAGGTGCAGCTACTCCCCGATTGCACCGGGCGCGTGATTACAGAAAAAACTGCCAGCAACAGCGCGATTATTACTAATGCCGCCGCTAAACGCTTTGTTATACCTATTGTAGTTACTACCTTGATTGGCTTCTGCAACAATGTTCTCCTGACTTAATACTCCTACTTTGTGCCACGACCTCGGTTGAGCTACTCGTTAGCCCACCCAAACGAGCAAGGTTTAGTATGTTAAGAAGCATGTCCCGGTGTTTGTTAAAGCCTATCTTTATCTAAGTTTTAGATAATCTATCTAATAACTTTGGGTGTTATTGTAACAGAGGCAGAAATAGATTGTCCATTGGATTTTGGGTAGTTTTATTAAAATAATATTACAAAAATGGTGGCGCAATTCTCATGGGATGGGGGGCAATAAAAGAAGGGCGACTCCAGCGTCGCCCCCACAAGATTAAAACCTAACTTGCTGCTACCGTCAGAATGTTCACTTGAGTAAACTCCGAACGGTTGCCGTAGCCTACGAT
>NZ_JBAXHI010000096.1:0-3343 GCF_037138995.1 Candidatus Chlorohelix sp.
TAGAACATTACTCGTTTGGGCAAGTTGTGGCAACACTTCTTGCCCTTTGGTTTATTTAAACGTCAATTTAACAAAATGAATATGGATTCTAGTAGTCGTTAGCTTGGTTGAAAAAGGAAGCAAGTTGAATAACTTTTAGTAACTAAAAAAAACCAAGTCTGCCAACCAAAATAAGCCAGAAATTGCCAGTTTAAGTATGCGCGATTATGTAGCTTATATTTGGAAAAAACTTTCAAATGTCAGTAAAATCGCATTGCAGAATTGTAAGTCTAGTTCAAAATAAACTTGCAGAATAACAATAAACCACATTCAAGTAACCTACCTTCTGGATTACAATCTACAGAGTCGGTTTAGTTTAGTTATCACTACGATATTAAACTTAGAAATTGATAATCTTAAAGAAAAGGAGGTAAACCAATGAAGGTTAGACTAACTCTTGCAGCGGCGTTATTTTTTGCACTGACAGCCGCCTTTATTGTTGTCACTCAACCTTTGAAGGCAGCAAGTTATACGGTAAGTGGTACAGTAAGTGGGCCACTTGGAAATTTACCCGGTCAATCTATATATTTATTTGGTTCCGGATTTTCCAATTCAACTACTGACGCTAGCGGGTTTTATTCGGTTGATTTGCCAGAGGGCCAATATAGCCTCTCTATGTATAACAATAATTATGCTGAACCAATGCCAGGAATGTCTAGCGGTTATAGTTTTTCAGCCAATAGCCTCTTAAATATAACCCAAAATACCACTCTTAATCTGCCGCTTCCTTTTAAGAAGATAGATGTGCATTTAATCGGCTCAGATTCTAATCCGGTTGGTCAGGTAGATTTATACGCCAATGCTTATTATATTGACAACCTGACAGTTGGTAGTTTGTCCGGTTATGCCTCCTGCTACTGGCAGTGGCATACCGATGTTAATGGATTTGCCACCTTATGGTTGTTGCCGGGTACTTACTCCTTTAGCTTGAATCCAGTCGGCAACTACCCACCTGCTTATCAGACCGTAGTAGTTAGCGAAGATATGAGTTGGGATTTCACCCTTACCGCAGTCAAAGTGGTAACTCTCAACGGTAAGGTTACCGGTTGGAATGGAGAGGTGGTTCCTGAGCTTAATCTTCAATTCTCTAACCAGACTCTCATGAGAACCTATCAACCAGTAATTAGTTCCGATGGCAGCTATTCTCTTGAGGTAGCAGAAGGGGAATATAGCTTTTCACTGGGTTATAGCGGCATGATGTCTGGTCCTCCTCAAGGTAATCTGCCAGACAACCTGTCTATTGCCTCTCAGAGTAACTTTACAATTGCAGGTAATACTACCCTAGATTTGCCATTACCGATTAGGCGGCTTGAGACAACGGTAGTTGGTTCTGATGGTCCCGCTCTATCCGGTGTAACCATATCTACTATGAAATGGTCATGGGGAACGGGATTAAATATTGGGCAGATGACAACTTCTGCTTGGCTTTCCGATAACGCTGTTACCGGATCGGATGGTAAAGCAGTTTTATGGGTGCTTACAAGTGAGGCGAATTATGATATAACTGCCACTCCACTTTCCCTTGAATACAATGCTGCAACAATAAATACATCGGTTACTGCTGATACAAATATTACCATAACTTTGACTCGTAATAAGTTGGTAACTATCAGCGGGGTGGTTAAAACCGAATCCGGCGCGACTCTTGCCGATCAGTCTGTTACCTTTTCTAGTGCCGGAGACTTTTACTTGCCTCCCTATACGACCCAGACCGGTCCCGATGGCAGCTTTTCAATTTCGCTCAAAGCCGATGCATATTCTATACAAGTATCATCGAACTCCTGGATGAACACACCACCGGGCATTCCTAGTAGCTATGGCATTCGCACCCAGACGGCGATTAACTTTACTGATAATACCGCTCTTGAATTAGTTTTGCCATTCAAGAAGGTAACTGTGCATGTGCAGAACCCTAACCTACAACCGCTATCCAATGTAGGTGTAGGTTTCTGGGCGATTTCCAATACCATGCCTTTGACACTGGCAGGGCAGAGGGCCAGTGGATTTTCAACTAGCCAAGGCACAACCGACCAGGAGGGCAATGTAGCTTTGTGGGTGTTTGCCGACCCAACTCCAAATTCTTATTATGCCTCAATAAACTCAAACTCGCCTGATTACCAATCTACCTATGAATGGGTATCAATTCCTGATAATACCAACTTGACCTATACCCTGAACTACCAAGATTCAATCCCACCAGTTACTATTGCAACCGTAACCCCTGCTTCCAACTCTTTCGGTTGGAATAATAAGGCAGTAACGGTTAGTCTGGCGGCAACCGATAACCTGTCCGGAGTCACTACCACATCCTATAACTTGGATAACACCGGATGGCAACCCTATACCGTCTCTATACCGATTATTAAGGAAGGAGTACACACACTCCTGTTCTATTCGGTAGACCGGGCGGGAAACCAAGAAGCGGCTCAAACCCTTACCGTGCGCCTTGACCTGACCGCTCCCGAAGCATATGTCCAATTCGATCCGACAAATCTGGATATTGCCGTATATGGGTTGGATAACTTGTCCGGTACTTCGGCAGCACCAGTAGCTCCAAGTAAAGTTACAGAGGTGAAATCGGAAGATGGTGGAGGGGTGGACAAAGGCAAAGTTGCTACGGAATTGCGCACCTATACCATCACAGACAAAGCCGGAAACACCTTGGTACTGACTACCCAAGTTAAGAAGGCTGGCAACGAACTGAAAGTGGTAGTAAAAAGCCTGCAATACAATGGTAAAAAAGCGGTAGAGGCTCCTGAAAACGACTTCTCATACAACTGGACGCTTGATAAGGCTGCGAGTCTAAAGGAACTGAAGCAAAGTTTCAACCTCTCTTTAACCGATACTAAGCACAAGATGGAAGTTGAGGCACAGTACAAGGCAAAGGATAACCAAACCATCATTCAAGTCAAGGATAAGAAGGGTGAGGCAAAATATGAGCGACAGGGATTGGTCATATTAAAACTTGCCACTAAGAACGTAGCACTGGAAGTTTCCAATTTCTAGCTTTCTTATCCAGCTCGATTTTGCACATTGAAATGCAAAAGAGACAGTAATGCAAGATTAGCAAATTTCAGAAGATTGTTCGACTACACGGGATAGTACCGGCTGTTCGAACAATCTTCTTTAGAAGTTTGTGAATAAGCACCTGACACATTTATAGGTTAATAGGGGTATATTTACAGTTTTTTACAGTTGTAGGCATGTTAAATACAGTTATTTCTGAATATTATTATGGAATAAGTAGAGGGGTTCCGGCGAATTTCAGACACCTGACAGAAATAGCGGCAGAGGAAGAGCAAAT
>NZ_JBAXHI010000097.1:0-3286 GCF_037138995.1 Candidatus Chlorohelix sp.
TCACTTGCATTGACTAAAGAGCTCATCAAAGGAGCCGCCGCCTTGATTGCCGCCACCCAACATTCTGCCGATTTCGTAGCCGATTACGCCACCCAACAGGGCATCACCGATACCGCCGCCCCGATCCTGCTGCTGCTGCGGAGGATAATAACCGGGACCATAGCCGGGTTGCTGCGGGTACTGTTGTTGAGGATATTGGGGCTGTGGGTATTGTTGCTGCGGTTGCGCGTACACAGGTTGCGCCGGACGAGGACCCATCCGCCGCCGCGCCGCGATTACCAAGAAAACAATCACCAATATTATACCGCCAAAAATTACAAAGCCGACCATGCTACCCGCGCCGGTACTCATGCTGCTGGCATTCTTTGCTGTGTTGAGAGCCGCCGTTACCGCCGCAGTCCACTGCCCCGAATTTGCCCGCAACACCACTGCCGCCGCCTCCTCGATATTGGCGGACTCGGTGGCAGTGATACCCATCGCCGAACCCGGATCCACTAGTACCGTTCGCAAAGGCGTAGTAGCATCGGTGCGGTTGGAAATGCCGATGGTCAGCGTTTTGGTCGCGCCGGTTTTGCCTACCACGTAACTTTTGAAGCTAGTTTTATTGCTATACTGATTGCTGGTAACAATATACACATCAAAGGGCAGGCTTTTCACCTGCGCGGTCAGAGTGGCGCGGTCTGCCGTACTGAACAAGTTCAGGGGGTCTTCAAAGGTGAGGACACCGGCAGCAAACACGCTACTTGTGGGCGCAAACAACATTAACGCCAGCAAAGCCAACAAGCCAGCCAGCCACCTCTTTTTAGGTTTCTTAGTCATAATTAAAAAACTCCTTTTTGCTACGGGCAAATTACAGATTTTGCTTAACCGTCCGGTCAACTCTTTGCAAAGTGCTGCTAATCGAATTCATCTGCGCTACGGCTTCTTGCTGCTTTTGGTTAAATTGCCCCCACTTGAACAACAGCGTGATGGTACTAGCGCCCTTGATTTCGCGGGCAGCCTCGTTAGCTTTGGTCACCTGCATTGTACCCTGCGCGAAGGTTTGTTTCACCTCATCGCGGATATTATCGGGCAGAAACTCCACATCCGTACTCAGGCGATACACCAAATTGCTCACCTCGCTGGCGCTTTTCTCCAGCGTTTCAACCTTCTTGCGCCAAACCGTTTTGGTGGTACTCATTAAATAGAAGAACGCGCCCAACACGACCAAAAGCGCCACCGCCATAATAATCAACGGTACGACCATATCCGCCTGATTTTGCTTATTGGCTATCGTTTGCCCGGTAGCAGTAGCGGTCTTTACGGTTGCGTCAATCTTATCGGCAGTTTTCTTGCCCAAATCGGCAAGGTTCTGCGCGATACTATCATTATAGAAGCCGCTAGTAGAAGTGGGCAGCAAAGCGTTCCCATCCGCCGCCGAGACGAGCCTATCATCAATACTCAAACTAATTTGGGATTTGGGCAAATTCACTAAAATAACCGCTTCCGCCCCGCTAATCTTATCGCGCACAATGCGGGAGCAAGTATTAGTAGCGGTGGCGCTTTTGCACTCAGTCGGCAGCGTGGCATCATCCACCAACGCCAATTTTACCGACCTTTGGCGCTCCTTGAGCGATTTCGCGGCAGTCGCCAACGTAGCCCGCGCCCCGTTTACATCTTTCAACTGCTTGGCGGCGGCATCCGAGATATAATAGCCGTCCTTAATCAAGCCGTTCACCATAGCGGTAGAATCATCCGCGCTGGCAACGCCGATGCTTGCAAATAGCGCAAACACTAGCGCAAACATACCCAAAAGAGAAAATAATCCTTTACGTCCGCTTCTTTTCATTGTGCCGGATGCTCCTTCCAAGGGCTGATAATTAATTCAGTATAGCGCCAAATTATTATATATTACGGCTATATTTACGCAATAGCAGCATTAAAGTTCCACACTTATTCTAACGCAAATCGGTGTGGTGTTTTGTCGCATCCTGATGCGTCCCTACCAATTAAACCCCCTGTACGAGCGACCTCCGGGTCGCGATTTGTTTGTCGCCCTTCCCCCGATTGCCCCCACCCCATGAGATTTGCGCTACCAAAGGTTTGACAATGAAAAATCGTTATGGTATTTTGAGGTGGATTTACCGATAAAAACCCTCCCTGAAAACGAAAGTTATTGTCTTGCTTAAAAAACCTCTCCTGCTAATTCTTGCTTTCGTGCTGGTTATTGTAGGTATCGTACTTCTGTTTGAGTTTACCTATTCCCAAAATCCCAAGCTGACTATAGATTTAAATAAAGATGAGCAACCCGCCGTGGGGTTTTTGAAATTGGAAAATTCCGGCTTTTTCGCCAAAGAGCAAAATACCAATTTCGGCTTTTACCGCTGGACAAAACCCCAATTCTCCCTGAACCTGCCCTATCTTGCCAAAGCCGACTATACAGTACGCCTGTGGTTGTACCCGCCCGACCCGGTAGAGCCTTCGCCCTTGTCCATTCGCGCTAATGATAAAGATGTCGCGATTATTAACACGATTACTAAAGGGTTGCATGAATATGAAGTGCTTGTGCCTGCCGCCGCAATACAAGATGGCATGCTCAATCTCCAATTTCAGGTTGCCACCTTTGAGGTGAAGAATGACCCACGCGGACGGCTAGGCATCATCGTTACAAAAATAGAGGTGGAGAGAATGCCGGGCGGGTTGCTAATACCCCCTCGCACCTTATTTATTTCTGTGGGTTTGCTAATACTGCTGTGGGCATTGCTCATTTTGGGCGTATATCAGCATCCGCGCCGGTGGCAATTCTGGGCGATTCTGCTGGCAATAGCCTTTGCCCAATCGCTTTGGCTGGCGCTGCAATTTGCTTCCGACCCCCTAAGCCTTAGCCCTATCCTCGATGACCTTTTCTATAACTTTAACCGCTTGGTGTTAATCGAGTACGCGCTAGTTATTAGCGTATTCGTTGCTCGCTTCCTTATTAGATGGTCGGTTAAAAAAGCCGCGCCTACAGAGAAAGAAATCGTGGCGGGTGGCAAAAACGAGATTCTCCCGCTCTCCAGTTTGCGCTTTATCGCCGCGCTAATGGTGCTATTCTTCCATCTTCCGCTCGACCCGGATTTGCCGCTATGCTTTTATAGCCTAGCTCGCAATAGTTTTATTGGGGTAAGCCTGTTTTTTGTGCTGAGCGGGTTTATCCTTTGCTATACCTACTACCCAAGCTTTCAAAAGGGCTTGAAGGGCAGGCTCTGGAACTTTTGGGTTGCGCGGTTTGCCCGTATCTACCCGATGTACCTGTTAACGCTGCTGT
>NZ_JBAXHI010000098.1:0-3282 GCF_037138995.1 Candidatus Chlorohelix sp.
AACCCCTTTGAGAATCGTTTTATAGAGGACAATTTCTTTCTTGCAACAGCCCTGTATAAGTTGCAGGGTTGTTGCAAGAAACGTATAGCATACCCAATTGTCAAGACCCAGTTTTAGGTGTAATAAGGTGAGATGCTCCTTTCTGAAAAGTGCTTTAACATAATTTTAATTAATCCCGCCAAAAATTGACGCGCACCTAGCCCCCTCTTTTTTGAGATACTACGTAAAAACGGTGGCTTACTTTGCGGTATGCGACTCCAGAAATTGCTCAACTTCCTGATGGGTAGGCATTGCCGGAATGCCGCCCGAACGCCCCACTACAATTGAGCCTACTGCTGCCGCATACCGACAAGCTTTTTCAAGCAGCCTTGCATCCCCAAAGTTAAAATTGCCGCGCCACAGTTGATCTAACATTCCAGCCAGAAATCCGTCTCCCGTTCCCACTGTATCAACCACTTCGGCAACAAAAGCAGGGACATAGCCTTGCGCGGTTTTGGTTTGGTAATAGCAGCCATCTTTATCCAGCGTTACTATTACCAGCTTGAATTGCTCTCGCCACAACTTTTTACACCCTGCCGCTAAATCGGTTTCGCCCGTTATGAATGTTAGTTCGGCGCGATTCAGCTTAACGATGTTGGCGTAAGCAAGCGGTTGGTTTACCGCTTTCCGAGCGGTAGCTTCATCTGCCCAGACCGATAAGCGCAGATTTATATCGTAGGAGAGCAGTACCCCCGCTTTGGCAGCCACATCAAGGGCGTGGTAAGTGGCGCTGGAGGAGGGTTCGGTTGCCAGCAAAAGCGAACCGAATTGTAAAACCTTTGCGTTACTCAGATATGAGAGGTCAATATCGGAGGGTTCGAGCAGGGTATCGGCGGAAGGGTTGCGATAAAAGAGATATTCAGCATCGTTTTGTTCGTTCCAAGTGACGAAGGCAAGGCATGTATTAGCCCGCTTTTCGTAAAGCAAGAAAGAAACATCCACCCCGTTTTTAGCCAGCAAATTTTTCAGATGTTGCCCGAAGAAATCTGCCCCAACTTTGCCGATAAAGCCCACTGGACTACCCAATCGTGCCAACCCTACCGCTACATTGGCTGGTGCGCCACCTGCTGCTATCCGCAATTCGCCCTTTTCAATGATGCTCGTTCCCAATTCGGGAGGAACCATATCAATTAGAGCTTCACCCAAGCATAAGATTTCGGGCTTACCCATTATTTATCTCCTATTTCCAAACCAATCCTACAAGCGTTTGGAGTTATCGCTATGCGTCTGCCACCATAAACCAAACATCTGGACCACCTTTTGGCACAATTCCTTTACCAGCAAGACGAAAGCCTAATTTCTGGTAAATTGCAACGTTGGTTTCTTTCATTGTTTCAAGATAACAGGCGTACCCTTCACTTTTGGCTTTATCGAGCATTGGTTGAAGAAGTGCGCGAGCAAGCCCACGCCCATGTAGGGTGGGTTCAATTCCGAGGATTTGCAAGTACCAGTGAGGCTCAGGTGCAAACCTGTGGCGCATCTCCTGTGTATAGATTTCCATTGTGATGAAACGGCGTATTTCGCTCGGCTTAAGGTGGAATACACTCTTTATGCCTTGATAGAGTAATCCTGATTTTAGCGACTCGGCTAGGGCTAATTTTTTCGGATGAGGGCTAAACCAAATTGCCACTCCTTGTAAATCTGGTGTAGTCAAAGTTGTACCGCATACCATACCGTAAAGCAAACTCAGTTTGAAAAAAGGCGCTAAACGGCTTACCCGACTTGCTTCATTTGGCGCTGCGTATGCCATTGCAGGGTCATTGGAAAAGGCTCTTGCAAGCAGCGCCGCCGCTGTATCAATCTGAGTTAATTGCAAAGGCACAGGCTTATGTGATTTTAGCACGTAAATATAACTCCTGATAATGTCTGAATAGAGGCACTTATTGGGTTTGACCGATGAAGTAGTAGAGGCACTTTTGGGATTGTAGCTATGGAAATGAAAAGCCGTTGGTTTGGTTTAGAAAGCTTGTTGGTGAAGAATTCCACGAAATTGTCAAAGCAATTCCAGCGTTTTACTATGGGTTTTGTCATGGGCTTACCCTCCAATGCTAATGGTTTGTTTGGTCGGTACCATTTTAGCGCTTTGGTAAGCCCTTGACGTTTTATTAGTTAAGCTACTTCTTCCCTTGCAAAATTTTGTGGGAATATTCTGCAATTCTTGAGTTATTATTAAGCTCTATTTATAGGGAGGTTTCGAGACAAAGGAAAAATTTAATCATCGCCCTCTTTCTCTTTTTCTTTCTCTCTACCGCCATTTCCATGCTCATCTGACTTTTTGTTGGTTGTTCCCGGAACTACGACATTGGAAGTATCAGTAGTAGGATTGACCAAAACTGTTTGTGTAGGATTAGCCCCTGTTTCACTTGCAACCCCGCCAGCGTCTGGAACTGCCACTGTTGAAGAAGGCGCAGTAGTTACAGCGTCTGGAACTGCCACCGTTGAAGAAGGCGCAGTAGTTACAGCGTTTGTACCGCTATTATTATTCAGAAGTGTTATACCAAAAAAGAAGGACACTACAAAAATGAATCCTATTAGTAAGCCCGGCACCAAGTTTTTTAACGACATTTAAATATTTCTCTCCTTCAAGTTTATAAGCTGTATTTGCTATGAATATAGTAACAAATGATTATTGGAATACTATTAGAAGTTTCTAATAATTGGATTAATATATCTGATGGGCGCGAGCATTATTTCGATAACAAAGCAAAGCTAGGTCATTTGTATAACTCCGAAAATGGTCTGGCTCAAGAAAACGCCAACGACCGATTAGCGCTAGGCAAAGCCTTGTGAGTGAGTGGTTGGTTTATTTCACCAATCTGAGTGGAGAAAAAGCCAGTTTGGAAGAAGTAGTGGTGTTGTACCGCTTACGTTGGCAAATTGAGCTTTTATTTAAGCTTTGGAAACAAGCGGGGGGTTTAGAGAAGTGGCGCAGTGGCAAACCCTATCGGATATTGTGTGAGGTGTATGCCAAGTTAATCGGCGTGATAGTGAGCCATTGGCTGAGTTTGCTAAGTGGTTGGGAAGAGGGGGAGCGCAGTCTGGTCAAAGCCAGCCAAGTAGTAAGGCAATATGGGCTAAGTATGGTTTTGCTTTTGCCGCAAACTTCTAATTTAGTAGATTTGTTTGAAGTGATTAGAGCGGTAATTAGGGATACTTGTCGGGTGAATAAGCGCCGAAAGTATCCTTCCGCCTACCAATGTTGTTTAGACCCTTCCCTTGTTGCTTCTTAGCTTGATGCCTATG
>NZ_JBAXHI010000099.1:0-3206 GCF_037138995.1 Candidatus Chlorohelix sp.
GTATTAATAATCACAAGCTTTCCTCACGTGCCTCAATTCGTCCTGCGGCAGTCTCTCCAATTGGTCATCCCGAAACATACCATAGGTTTGTTCAAAAAAGCCGGAGGGTCAGCCCAAATCTTCCGGACTAGATTCGGCTTTGGCTACGGGCTGTACAATTAACACTACCTCAAAATCGGTGTTGGCAAGCCCCATCGGCACTTCCAGTTTAAGCATACCATCTGCGCCGGTATGCGAATGCAGTTTAATACTTTGCATAAAATCCCCCTTCTCGGCTAAAGCAAGTTCCGATTTAATTTTAGGGTGCGGTTGGTAGCAGGTCAAGTACGAACCGCCCTTTACCCGGCAACTTCGCTCAATAATTGCAAAATATCCTGCTCTATCTGCTTAATATCCGCCTCTATTTCCCCCAACGAGCGGGGCGGTTGGTACTGGTAAAAATAGCGGTTAAAGTTAATCTCGTAGCCTACCCTGCCGACTTGCCCATCTTTGGGGTCGCGTATGGTGGTATTAACCCACGCGTCAGGTACATGCGGCTTAACCTCGCGCTCGAAAAAGTCTTCCACCGCTTCGGTTAGCGGCACATTCTCGGTATCGCGCAACTCTGGGTCAGGCTCAGGCTCACCGTCCTTGTTGCGACAAATCTCGGCAGTCTCATCCCGCTCGGAGAGAGCCGCCAAAACCGCCTTGCGTATCGGCGCAGACAGCGTGAGCTTGTGGAGTTTAAGGGACTTATCAAGCTCTTTTTCAAACTCGGCGCGGTCTTTATACAAAGCGGGCGGCAACTGTGAAAGCGTAGTCAGGATTTGCGCTTGCAACAAACGCCCCGCCGCTTCCTCTTTCGCTTTTTCGGCAACATCCTTCTTTTTGCTCTGCGCCAACGCCCCGAAAGCTGCCTGCTGTTTCACAAGCTCAAGTCGCGCCTTGCTCGCCTGAAAGTTCAAGCGCAAGGGACGCTCCACCGTAATTTTGCGGTAGCCAAACGCGCTTCTATCAAAGATTTTGGAAACCTCGCTCTCCTCATAGGCTTTGAAAAGCGCGGTTATCTGCTCGATATAACCATCCGAAATCTGACGGCGTTTATCGCCCATACTCTTACGCATCGGTATCCAAAAGCCGGTAGCGTTGATAAGTTGCACCTTGCCCTGCCGCTGCGCCTGTTTTCGGTTGGACAAGACCCAAATATAGGTAGCAATTCCGGTGTTATAGAAAAGCTGCTCCGGTAATGCCACAATCGCTTCAAGCCAATCATTCTCCAAAACCCAACGCCGAATTTCACTCTCGCCGCTACCAGCATCTCCGGTGAAAAGAGGCGAGCCGTTCATGACAATACCTACGCGGCTGGGGTGACTTTCGTTATTAATCATGCGGCTGAGCATGTGCTGCAAAAAGAGCAATTGCCCATCACTGATGCGCGGCAACCCGGCGGAAAAACGCCCCGCGCTACCCTTGTCGTACTCGCCCTTAACCGCTTCCTCGTCTTGTTTCCATTCCTTGCCGTAGGGTGGATTGGCTAACTGATAATCAAAGCGGCGATTGGCGTGCTGGTCTTTTGCCAGCGTACTACCAAACTTTATATGCTCAGCATCCTGCCCGTCTTCACTCTTCATGTAAAGGTCTGATTTGCACATTGCGAAAGTTTCGGGGTTCACTTCCTGCCCGAACAAAAAGACCTTTGCGCTGGCGTTCTTTTCCTCGATGCGCTCCTTAGCGGTGGTTAACATTCCACCAGACCCGCAGCAGGGGTCGGAAACTGTCAACACCACACTTTCCTGTTGGATGCGCTCATAATCCTGCGACAACATCAAGCTAACCATCAGCCGAATCACCTCGCGGGGGGTAAAGTGTTCGCCGGGATTCTCGTTCAGAGCTTCATTAAATTTGCGGATAAGCTCTTCAAAGATATAGCCCATCTCGTGGTTGGAAACCTTATCCGGGTGCAAGTCTATATCCTTGCTGTTCAGACGCTCCATAACCTTGAAGAGCAAGCCGGTATCATCCAACTTCTTGATAGTATTATCGAAGTCGAATTTCTCCAGCACCTCGCGCATGTTTGTGCTAAAGCCGTTGATATAGGCGCGTAGGTTGGAAGCCAGATTCGGGGCATCGCCCAACAGCTTCTCAAAATCAAAAGGAGAGGTATTGTAAAAGGCGAAGCCCGAAGCCTTGCACAACAAGTCGTGCATATTATCCAGCTTGCCCTTGAACTTATTATAAGTATCCAAAACCTTTTCTTTGTTAGGCTGCAACACGCAATCTATACGGCGCAGTACCGTAAAAGGCAGGATAACGTCCTGATACTTGCCCCTTTTGAAAACGTCTCGGATGAGGTCGGCTATACTCCAGATAAAGTTTGCTTTGTCGTTAAAGTTATTCATGTTACCCGGATGAGAAGATATTGAATTATAAAAGGAAATTAGTCGCTAGATAAATGTATTTTAGTGGCACAGCCATGTTAAGTCAAACCCCTATATGAGGCGAGTTGATTTTCATATAGCCGGAAACTAGCTGCCGCCTCGGACATTTACAAGAACCAAAAGCCCAGCAATCTTGCGTAGTGAGAATCTTCAAAAATACAGGTTGCCGTAAACATGGTCATACCTCGATTTAGGAGGGTCTCCCACTCGTTACCAAAGTTAAACCATATTTGTAATGGTACTCTTAATGTTAATCGGGAATAATATTATTGTAGGTTGATTTAGCAGGAGCGGCTACGGTGGACCCAGTTGTCAAGACACCGATTTAAGGGAAATAAGGTGATCTGCTCCTTTCTGAAAAGCACATTAACATATTATTAAATAGCCGATTTTCAGCATTTTTCAAAATGGACTTCACTCGGAGTGCGATAAGAGAGTGATTGATGCGGTCGCTGCTCGTTATAGAATCGGATGTATTCCCCGATAACTTGACGCGCCTCTTTGGGACTTTCAAATTCATTTAAGAACACACACTCATATTTAATCGTCCGCCACAAACGCTCGGTGAAAATGTTGTCGAAAGCTCGACCTCGTCCATCCATGCTCACCCGCACACCCGCTCCCTCGACTAAGCCAATATATTTCGGACTGGTGAAATGACTGCCCTGATCGCTGTTGAGAATAGCGGGTTTTGAACTCAAAAGACCTCGCTTTACTGCTGCCACCACGAAATCTATCTGAAGTGTGTCCGACAATTCCCAACTCACGATGTAGCGACTGTACCAATCT
>NZ_JBAXHI010000100.1:0-3174 GCF_037138995.1 Candidatus Chlorohelix sp.
CGCGAGAACGGTTCGCTTATATCCACTGCCCTTAAAAGGGCGTGGTTTTACGCGATTAGCTATAAAAGAACGAACTGCGCCCGGTACGAGGCTACATACTCTACTTCAGTATGGTAACGCAGTCATTCAGGAAGGTCGTCACCCAAACGATTTTCGCAACGAGAATTACTTACCCAGTCCATTTGATTGCTGCGACCCGACCGCCGGGCAAGCTGGTACGCAAAGGCAGATACCCGCGAGAGTAGCCTGCCCTTCCTGCCCTTTTGGAAGTGATGAGAATTGGCAGAAGAAATACGGCGAGGGTAGTGAACGGTTATGGGCTTGCAATGAACATGGCTATCTAGCCAGTCGCCGCGCCAGCAAAGAGGCACAAGTAGTCATCGCCACTCCAGCCGCTTATCTTAATGGCTCAAAGCAGCTTAAAGATTTTGATATTGTAATTATAGATGAAAAACTTTACGCTCACATTAAGGAGACCTTCACCTTAGATTTTACCAACATTCAGACGTGGCGAACAAAGATTAGAGAGCAACCAGAAACCCGACCGGAGCCAATCATAGAAGAGCTATTTGGCGTACTAGAAAGAGCCTTAGCCCTAATGCCAGAGATATACAGCCAAGTCCCTACCGAAGCAGGAGCCGAGCCTGTATTTAACGGGCCTAACGCCCTCTACCCGGCAATGGCAACAATCAGAGCGGCAATTAAAGATAAGGGCTTATCACCGCTCTGGTTAGACGATCTGGCTAACAATGCACCCCTACCCGATAACCACAAACGAAATAAAGAAGGCGAAGAGGATGGTAAAAAGGATAAGGGCGATACGGACGCTTTTAGGTTTGAAACCCCCTACAGAAGCTATCAAAAGGGCTTTACAATCCCCTTCAAAGCCATGAAGGATTTACTGGAAGCTTTAGCACACGGCGACAGCCGGATTAAAGCCGCCCGGAACGGCGATGGCACGTATCGTTTTGAGATCAGTCGCTACCGAGAAAACTTGCTTGAAATAATGGGCGCGAAAACGCTAATCGTTTTGGACGCAACACCCACCCCCGATCTCTTTGCACTCTTCCCAGCAATGGAGCGCATAGAGTACCGCGTGATGCAGAATGTAGAAGTTACGCAACTGACCAATGCCACCTACACTACCCGAAATCTACACAACGAGAAAACCCGCGCCCAAGTAGAAGCACTCGCGAGCCACTTCTTCGCGTTAGTTAAACCCGACAAAGGTCTAGCGATAATGCCCAAAGCGTTTGAAGGGCCGGAGGCTGGGGAAAAAGAATTGCACCTACCAAAGGGAGTACATGCGGGTCATTGGGGATTAGACGACCGGGCGACCAATGCTTACAAAGATTGCGACGCTCTATTCTTAACAGGTCATTATATCCGTCCCCTCGATCACATACAGAGCGATATTGATCTACTGAGGAGTTACGATAAACTATCGCCCGCACCGGAACAAGAGACTGGCCCCCATCAGGAGCATGAAACCCTAAAGCTCTACAACTGGACTGACCGGACGACACAGACAACCGCCGGACGCTACAGTAAGCAAGCCAATGACCCAGAGTTGCAAAAGTGGATCGAGGCGGAATATGAGGCAAATATCCGGCAGGCGATAGGTCGCGTCCGAGGTGTAATGCGTACTCCAGCCAACCCCGCGAGGGTACTCATCACCAGTGCTGATCCAGCCGGAGCAGTCAAAGTGGACCAGTTGCTGTCGGCGAAAGAATTTCTCCACCTAGAGCAACCCTCTTTCGATTCAATAAGTCAAAACGAGGGTGTAATAGACCATGATCCCCTTAATCCTGAAATTTCACTAGATTATAGTATGGAAAAAGCAGAGGAAGACGGTCATGGCCTAAGACAGTCGCTAATTCTAAAAGAAGAAGAAGAGGGTCGCGCCGCCGCGCCGTTAACGGGCGAGGTTTTATTCCGCAGGCTGAACCTTGCCACTACCAAAGAAGAGCTTGAAGAGCTATCCGAACTGGCAAAAGAGGTGCTATTACCTTGTCAAAATTCAAATTTCGCACAAGAAATGAGGTACCGAAGAGGCCAACTTTCGCTTTACGGCTAACCGATTACACTTTAGGTTAGCCGTTTGCATAGACCAAGCAGATCGGGTTATTTGTTGTGCCTTCAAAGCTGTACGGTCAGCAAAATACTGACAAAAAGGGCTCTGGCCCAATCTTGCTGATTCTGGCATTTTGACGGAGCATGAGTAGGGAATCAACCCGCTTTAGAAATAAAACATCTCGTACCGAAATTCAATCAACTTTCTAAGCAGGGAACAGCGATTCAGCCACATTTTCAAACAAGAAACAGGAGGTGTTTCGGTTCTAGATGTATCATAACGTTAGTGGGCCGAATCCCTGACTAAAAAGGTATTGGAACCAAAGAACCAGCCTGCCGTGAAAGATTAGAAAAAATATCAAGAACCGAAATATTGAAAAACTTGGTTACAAACCCAATGGTTGAACTTATCTTCTCAAATATTTGTGGGCAACTGAGTAGACTGGTCGTAGACTGGTCTCTGCTAACCAAGACTTTTGAGACCAGTCTACAAGAAAAAACTGGTAAGAGCTAGAGATTTCCCCCGCTTTATTGAGAAGAGACCTTTTCACTTCAACCAGAAGCTAACAAACTATTCTGTCGAACTATACAAGACCGCCTAAAAGAGTAACCACTAGCATTAGCGAGAAGAAATAACAACTGTTAGCTCAGGAGGTTTTCCTCAAATTGGAAAAAAAATGGGCATTACAGGGGAAAATAATAGTAAATTGGAAACATGAACGAGAAATCAAGAGCGCACTAAGAACCACCCACACAAAGAGGAGAATGACGCACTAAGAACCACCCACACAAAGAGGAGAATGAGAGGATGAATTGAATGAAGAATCAGCTAATAAAACAAGCCCTCAAGCCCGAAGGCAAAGGTGATCCGATTTCAAAAGCCTAATCATCCGGGCGATACCACCGAAAAAAAGGAAATGACCACTAGCGAAATCAAGGATCAACGTTATATTAAGAAATCCACCTAAATCCTAAATCCTAAAGTGGAACCCCTACAATGTTGAAAAAGAAATAACCGCCACCGAGAGACCCGAAGTAATGTCGGTCATCCACCTCCGCCGCCACACTTTAATTGTCGCGCCCACTTGCAGCGGAAAAACA
>NZ_JBAXHI010000101.1:0-2741 GCF_037138995.1 Candidatus Chlorohelix sp.
TGGTGTTCGATTAATAATTAAGAAAGATCGGGATCTGCGTAATATTTCGTGGTAAAAGATCAAAAGGTAGAAAGTGGCGGTCAAATTAACTATGCCGCTTTCGTCCCTAAAACCATAAGGCTTCAACAAATCAAAGCTTGCTCTCCCATAAACAGGGCAGCCGACCACTCGCTAAAATCAAGTAGAATAGGGTGAAACAATGCCCCTTACTTTACTAATATACGAAAAAGGACTTCATTTTCCCGCTTTACCACTAAATTTTACGCAGATCCTGATATTTCTTCATTACTATTCTAACACCAAATTGCCCAGGTTTTACCGACTATAGCTTTCTGTCTAATACCTGATTCGGTCTAACCTGAGCAATGTTATGAGGAAGTGCAAAGTAATAGTTGTTCTAAATTCTCAACCTTGAGATTTTGAGAAAAATTATTTTTTTACTCCTTGTAGGTGATGCTTTCGGCTATAGCTTTAAGCAACGGCTCATATTTACTGTATTCTTCTTTGCTGGTACTGCCAAAGAAAATGACTGAACGCTTTGCACCCGGCACCACCACTGCCAGCAGACCCACTTTGGTGCCAACACCGCTGGCGCGTAACCCGTCTACACCGCCAAGTTTATAAGCTTCGGGGGTACTCAGCGTTACTCCCAATTCAGTGGAATAGGGTTTAGCTGAAAAATCCATTGTTTCAGCAATGGTAGGGCGGTTGTTGGTAGCAGCGATCTGAATATATAGCTCTCCACTCTTCAGAGTTCTGAGAAGAAAATTCTGAGAAGCGGCGTCGGTCGTAAACAGGAACAATCCACCCCCGCCGGTAATTGGCTTCCCCCAACCGGAGGGATACTTAACTGTAATAGTTCCGGTTAGCCCATCGCTGGCGCTGACGGTTTCAGTTAAGGACGGAAGAGCAAAACTACTGGTAGTAGTTGCAGCAGCAGTGGTAGCGGTGGCAGTGGTTGATACTTGAGTATTGGCGCTATCTCCACATGCGACCATCAATACTGCCAACAGCAAACCGACTAAAAACAAGGCACTTCTTCGCTTGAAATTAAGCATAGAGCCTCCTGTTGATAAACAACCTGAAAATACTATCCAATAAAAAAGCAAAACAAACTGGTCTTATTTACAACTTTGCGCTTCCTATTCCGGTTAGAAACCATTAATAACAATTAAATACTAAAAAGGTAAAGAAATAAGTAAAAATTGAAAAGTAAAGCAAAAAAAGGAGCTGGGCTATTCGGGTCTGTCAACATGTCTGTGTAACTGGAATTGAGGGCTGAATTCAAATTGGAGATTTTTGCATAACCCCCCGAAACGGTGCAGCCAGCTTCATTAGCAGGGAGTCTGCCCACTTCGCTAAGAATGGTCTAAAACTAAACATCGTCGTCATTTTTTGAGCGTAAGTTTTTTAGGCATGTTTAGTTCTAAAACAGTTTTCCCCAAGTGGTGCGAATCCCTGTTTATATTTTCCAGTCTGGTTAGAAGTAGGCGGTGGGTCGTGGGCATAGTAAGCCGCAATCGCCAGGCTGTCCTTGATCCATTTCTCTGCTAAAGCGGCGAAAGCCCCTTCTTGTCCTAAAAGCTCGTCCACCGCTGCTTCGCTCATAGCGCGCTCGGTGGGGAAAACTTCCCACAGTTTGGCTTCCCAGTGCTTGGACAAACCCATCAGACGGCTCAACTCCGCCGCATTCTTATCCAGCCGCGTTGCTCCTCCCCTTAATGCTTGCAAAGCACTGAGCCGGTCTCTTTGGGGCAAGGTACAATAGAAATTGTAGAGGGGATTGGTTAGAATGTGACAGTTATAATTGTTACCCTCGACCCTGGTAATCGTCGTGTCGAGGTGCTGCCAGGGACTGCTGGCAATCCCTGCCTGGTAAACTTGCTGATAAACGGGCTGTCCCGCTCGGTGCCTTTGAGGCATAACCAAGCGGAGATGCTACCTATCCCTAGCACCACCCCACCCTGCGCAAACAATTCCTGTATTTTATCTTCGCTCATATTGCCAGCAAAATACAAAGCATAGGTCAGCGCTTTTAAGCCGGGTCCAAATTGACCGCGGTAACCTGGTGGTAGTTCAGCCTCATAAGTTTGTTGGGTAGAAGGGGAGTAATACCGCTCTTTTTTGAAGCAGGTGTTGAAATAACATCCCACACTATTACCCTACGATAGCCCTTAAATTCGGCATCGGCAGGTAGCCTGGTGCGATCAAGGGTCAGTTTTTGCTGCTGATGAATCGTCAGTTTGGCGTGTGTAGCTTTGCGTTTAGCTTTAGGTCGTTTTTTGACCCGGCTATTACGTTCCTTTTCGCTAGAAATAGGGTCGTCTTTTTTGCTAGAGCGGTTGGGTAAAATTCTAGGTTTAGGTTGTTCCCCCTTAAGCAACGCTAATTCATCCCGCAGTTTCTGATTCTCTTCGCGCAGCTTATCTACCTGCACGAATGCTTTTTCGAGCAGATTGAGAGCCTTTTGCATAATATCACGGGCATATTCATCTTGAATTTTAGTTGGGTCATATTCTTCAAGCACCGCTTGATTATATCAAATTTTTCATCTTTGCCTAGCCCCCTCTTTTTGAACTGATACGTTTCCTGTCCGACTCGTCTTCCTATTCGGAAACCCCTAGATATAAGTAATAGCTAATCCACCTGATTGTCACGATGTTTTTCGTAAGATTGGCTAATTAGGCTCATCACAGCATCTAATTCGCTTTTAGATGAGAGACCCACTTCCACATCTCCAT
>NZ_JBAXHI010000102.1:0-2328 GCF_037138995.1 Candidatus Chlorohelix sp.
CTGGCTGCGGAGTCTGTCCGGCGACCGCTTTATGGGATGAGAGCGGCCCAACGATAGCCCTCAGGTGCGCCGCTGGCAGGTATACTCTGCGCGGCTGATTTTTGGACGTTCGTGAAGAGGGGGTTTTCTGCATACTGATGCGGTAAAATGCCCTTCTATAACATGTCTAGCTTTAACCCGTGCAGAGTATATGTGAAGCGAGGTAGGCGGCAGCACGAGACGGCGTGATAAAAAGCGCCAGGCTACGGGCCGCGCCAGCGGCGTCACCTGCAGGGCGTGGTTGGGCGGCTTGAGGTGTATTCGTATAATATTTAGTGCTTTTATACATAAAATCAAATGGCCCTTGTGATTTGTATTTTTTTGTATATATGCACTCGCCTCTTCTGTGAAAATTACTATTCGTTTTCCTGTCATTTTTGTTTGCATGGTATCTACCATGTCTACTCTATATCCATTCACAATAAGTGTCGCGGTCTTTTTTGTGCATATTAACTTCATATTCACTCTTTCGCCTACAGGAGATCTGTGGCCAGATTCTCCCTTTGCTTTATTACAAACATGCCAACCGGTATTTCCGGCAGGTGAAAATAGTATGCAGTCATAAATATCTCCTTGATGGCTAACCCTGGAATCTAAACGTGCCATATAAAACGAAGTATCAATCGATCCTTTAAAGATAACATTCAATATTGCATCCTTTTCAAGAAAAATATCGCATTCTATGATGCCGATTAAAAAATTAATCTCAGGGCTTATAGGCTGTCTCTGACAATCCGATATCAAGTACGGAAAACGTGTATGTCGCATATTCTTTACCCGAAAAAGTTGGCAAAACTGGTGTTCTAGAGGGCATTTGCCGATGCAAAACAGGATATTTCTTGGTACGAAGTTACCCGTAATCGGATTGTCAGAGACAGCCTAATATACTTGGAGAGATTTATGTGAGGTTCGATTTTTGTGCCTTTAATAAGATCTAGTTCAGGGATCTAGTTTTTCGTAGGTTGCCAATTTTGAAGTGGTCTTCGGAAATCGTAAAATATAACGCTTTCTGATCGGCTTCTGTTGATTAGCAAAGATATCACCCATGCAAAACCAATACTGCCTAATACAATAATTGTTGTGTTCCAATTAGAATAGATGATGTGTACTACTATTGTAACTGAGGCGACGTATAAAAGGATAATTACTATACGCCACTGAAATTGTACCCATCCCCATAAAGACTTCGATAATTGCCTGGAATTTGCCGATACAATTAGAGACATAAGCCAAGATATTATGACAACAAATATACCCGCCAGAGTCTGTTCGAAAATACTATTCAAATTGATCGACATAAAACCTCTACGTGTAAGTACTAGGGCGTAACCCCATAGACATTATACCATCTCCGCCGTTTCAGGGAGGATTTCTTAGGAGGCCATGTCGGGCGGCTTTGGCATACTTCAAGTGTGCTGATTTTTCTATCGACCGTTTAATTAATTACATAATTATGTTTGAAAATGACAGTATCAAGGTTAAGAGATGGGATAATCTTAACCTTGATACCGTCTGCTAAATATTAGTGTCGCACGTACTCTGCGTTGATAGCTGGTTGCCGGATTGTGGCACCGAGGGCGTTAGTTCCCTCAAAGGCACCTGCACCTTTGCCGTAAACGATCACAGCGATCCCCTTCACTACTCCGTCAAGTACGCCAGCGAACTCTACCACCACCGCTTCACGGTCGAAAGCGGAGCCACCTGGAACTTGCACCCAAATCTGCATTCGTGTAACGGTGCCGCCCAAGCCGAACATCCCGCTTTCCCCTTCGCTGATCGTGAATACCTCACCTGTAATCTTAAGTTGCTGGCCACGAAAACGGTCAGGAGCCTTAGCCAACTCCAAGATATTTACTTCAGAGTAGGTCGTATCAAGCGCCACGATGGTAGCGGTGGCGGCAGCAATGGCCTCGGCTGTCAAAGTAGGCACAGCCTCAGCAGTCTGTTGAGCGGCGATTTTTGCTTCGCTTGTCGCTGTCGCTGCCTGAGCCTCAGCTGCTGCCGTCGCTTCGGCGGCTACTGCTGTCTGTGTGGCTGGCTCCAGAGTTGGTGTGCTAGAGGGAGTGACAGTAGGCGTCTCCGTCGGTGCCGAAGTGGGAGTTGCGGTTTGGGTCGGAGGTATTGTTGCGGTGGGTGTGAGCGTGGATGTGGGGATTACTCCCACCGCCATACCTACCGCACGAGTCGTGTTGCGGACGATTGCGAGGGGAACACCACATACGATCAGGATAACGAATAGGCCAATGGAGATGGAGCAACCTTTCCCCAATACACTCTTCCGCTTGGCGA
>NZ_JBAXHI010000103.1:0-2152 GCF_037138995.1 Candidatus Chlorohelix sp.
TTTGGTATATTCAATGGAAAAGTTATCTACATTTTGTGTATAGCGGTTGATAACTTTAGAGTATTCTTCAAAATAACACTCGCGAGAAGCTATTTTGTGCAACCAGAGGTGATAATGCAACAATTTTCAGCCGAATTTGCCGATAAAGAGTCACAACAAAAGCCTGAAGGTGAAGATGACCTTTCTACATGGAGCAATCACCTAATTATTTGTGGATTACACAACCTCGGTTTCAGAATAGTTGAACAGCTAAGAACAGCTAATTTGGACTTGATTGTGATAGATGATTTGCCGGACAAACAATTTGAACGGCGTTCACGCCGCATGGGCATTAAATTATTGCGTGAAGATAGCCGTAACCCTGAAGTTCTGGTAGAAGCAGGCATTTTCGGAGCTAAAGCAGTGATAGCCTGCGAAGATAACGACCTTGAAAACCTTGAAATTATTCTGGCAGCCAATGAACTGGTACCGGGAATTCGTACCGTTGCCAGCTTTTTTAACCAGAAGATTGGTGAGCAAATTGCAAAGGCTGTGCCAAACGCTACTGTACTAAGCTTATCCAAAAAAGCAGGACCTTCTTTTGTCGAAGCCTGTGTAAATTCCAGCATACTACATCTGTTCAGCTTGCACCTTGATGACATAGCAGTGGTGGAAGCGAGCGCCAACATAGAAGGTAGCATACAGGATTTGTTCTACCCTGCCACACCTATCAAAGTGCGCGGTGCAACAAAACCGCCTTCTACCTCCGTCTTAATGCCTCCACCGGACTATATTGTAAAATCCGGACAGACTGTGGTGTTAGCCGGACAGATAGAGGTGTTGAAGAAGTTACCGGGGGTACGGTTACAGGAAAGTGATGTGACTAAAGCCCTTTATATTCAGGAATCTACCAAGTTAAATTCCAATAAAAAACATCTGAGCAATAAAGTACACCGACTTAACCGCTTGAACCGTTTGCGAAAAGCTGTATTGGATCTTATACGTGATATTGAAAAGCCCTTTCGTTATACCCTACTGATTGTAGGCATAATAATTTTGGTTAGTACCTTGATTTTGTGGTTTTTCTATCGCCCTACTATGGTTGATATTAAAGGTAATCCAATCGAGTTTAGTCTTCTGGATGCACTTTATTTTACAGTTACCATCATTGCTACGGTTGGATTTGGCGATTACAGCTTCATCAACCAGGACTGGACTCTAAAATTATTCGGGGTATTGCTGATTTTGGTCGGGGCTTTATCAATGTCCATAGTGTACGCCTTTGTGACCAATTTCGTAATCAGCCGCCGCATAGAAGCCGTTGTAGGTCGCCAGAAAGTACGTGATATGGAAGGACACGTTATATTGTGCGGTCTCGGCACCATAGGTTATCAGGTAATGCTAGGACTGATTGCACAGGGTAAGCCGGTAGCGGTTATAGAAAAGAACGAGAATGGTCGGTTCAACAGCGAAGCAGCAGCACTAGGAGTGCCGGTAATTATCGGGGATGGGCGGCTTCCTAAAATGTTAAGCCAACTAAACGTGGCAAAGGCAAAGGCAATTGCTATACTTAGCAATGACGACCTAGCAAACCTAGAAATAGCTTTGAATGCGCGAGCAGAGTTCAATTCCAGAGAAGCAAACAAGCAAAAAAGGCTGCAAGTAGTGTTGCGCGTTTTCGACAAAAGCCTTGGTGACCGGATTGCACGAAATTTTGATATACAGAAAATATATAGCGCGTCTGCGCTGGCAGCGCCATATTTCGTAGCGGCAGCGTTGGATTACGAAGTTATCACAACCTTTTATATAGACCTTCAACCTTATATTGTGGCAAAATTGGTGGTACAGGCGAATAGCGGTTTGGACAGGATTACTATCGGCGACTTATATGAGCGTAAAAAAGTGGTAGTAATGTCGTATATTCATGATAGTTCAAACGATGTCTCGTTAAAAGAAAATTTATATCCGCTTGAACCTGTTTATCGCTTCATACCTGACCCTGTATTTCAGCCTCATAAAAATGTGATACTAAAAAGTGGGGATACCATCTATATTGTGGGTATGTACGAGCGGGTTTTGGAAGCATACCTGTTGAATAAGGCGGTGAAGCAATAAAAAAATACGCCCGGTTGGGATCGAACCAACGACCATCCGCTTAGAAGGCGGATGCTCT
>NZ_JBAXHI010000104.1:0-2094 GCF_037138995.1 Candidatus Chlorohelix sp.
GTTAGGTTTTAATCTTGTGGGGGCGACGCTGGAGTCGCCCTTCTTTTATTGCCCCAATCCCCATGAGATTTGCCCCACCCATCGAGGGCAAGAGCAACCTCCGGCTGGGCAACCCGCAGTGGTTGGTCGCGATGTTGCCCCTTCTCTATAAAAAAGGATTGACAAATTTTACAAATCGGGTTATAACTTTATAATAGAACATATGTGCTTTGGCTATTTTGGTGTGACATGCGGTAAACATGTGTGTGGTATGCAGTAAGTAGATACGCACCATGCAGTAAACGATTTAGGTTCAGAATCGCATGCTATAAAGTATTAATACATGAGTATAGTTATGTAATTTAGTAAAGGCGCTTGCCCGCCCACCCGGCGCATTTTATTATTACATTCAGAATATTGTGTATCACTCTTTATATTAAGCCTGAACCCGACAAAATGGCACGAGTGAATAAAAACGGACAACAACCTGATTCTCCCACAGAGGGCGGCGGAACGGCGCGGCAACCTGTTTTTGTGTTTGGCGGCTTCAGCAGTCAGAACCGCTATGCCGTGTTGGATGAAGTGACCGACCACTTGATGGCGCACCTGAGCGAAGCAGAGTTCAAGGTGCTTCATTATATTATTCGGCGCACTCTCGGCTTCCACAAGCCCACCGATGCCATTTCTCTCCAGCAATTCTGCCATGGGATTCGCCGCCGCGATGGTACTATCCTCGATTGCGGCACAGGCTTGGCGAAAACTACCGTTTTGCGCGGCATCGAAGGGCTGCTAGGCAAGCGCATCATCTGGGAGCAAATCCAAGATAACCCCTATCAGCCCGGCAACCAACCGAAAATCTACGGCTTGAGCTTTGCCAATGCCGCTACGCTATCGCCAACCCAATATTCCGATAAGAATTATTCAGAGAATGAACACCCTCCTGAGAGTAAAGCTAGGAGCATTTTGATACTGCCTGATAGCGAGTTAGAAGATAGTAGCGTTGCGCTACTGGCTAGTAGCAATTTGATACCACCTGATAGCGAGGTATCGAACTGTCAGACCACCGCCAACGCGGCTTCCTATAATATTAGTGTGCCGACTCCTGTTTTTGCGCCCCTAGATAGTAGCGTTGCGTTACAGGGTAGTAGCATTTTGATACAGGGGGTAGTAGCAAATAAGCTCCAAGATGAGTTTCAAAATGATACTGGGGTAGTATCACAAAGCTACCCACAACATGACAGTAAACAACTAATTAGACAAATAAAAGATAACAACAACATGCTGTTGTCGCCTACGTCTGATAATTTAGCGCGTAAGCTTGAGCCGGAATTGGAGACAGAGCTTGAGCGTTTGGGCTACGAACGCAAGATGCTAGAGCGGTTACTAGGCACGTATCATCACGAATATTTGCGCGAAAAGCTGGATTTGCTGTACGAGCGGTTGCGCCGCGAACAGGTGGCTAACCCGGCAGGCTTTTTGCTCAAGGCGTTGGAGGCGAATTATCGCGCTCCTGCTCTGTCGGTTGTGCCACCCGTTAAGCCCACTTTCCCCTATGTGAGCGCGTTGTTGGAGCAGCGCAATCGCATATCACAGGTTGAGCCTGAAGAAGATGCTGCCCCCGAAGCTGTTACCGGAGAACACCCCATCCCTAACGTCCTTGTGCCGGAGTCGCTTCCCGACCCGACCGAGCTTTTCAAACGTACGCTGGAAGAACTGGACGGTCCGCTAAACCGCTCAGACCTTGCCGCGCACTTGCGGTCAGGCACTTTGGAATTGTTAGGGCAAGATGCTGATATGTTGGAGTTTGCGCTGCATTTGCAAGAACGCTGGCGCATTGCACAACTCAGCCAATCGGATGTGGCGTTGGCGCGAATGGCGTTGCGGCGTTGCGCCGAGCGTCCTTGTTCGCTCGCGTTGGTATGAGCAAACCGAACGAGGGCGCATTCCATTTTGGATTTTGGATTGAAGCCCTCTCGCCAACACCATGAGAATTAACCCGTAGGGGCGGTTCTTGTCGCAACACGGAGGTTGCTCCTACAAATCCGAACTCCTCTAAAACTTTAATAAACTTTTAATATTTCTGACAGAAAAAACCCTTAAAAACGGGCATGTTGT
>NZ_JBAXHI010000105.1:0-2088 GCF_037138995.1 Candidatus Chlorohelix sp.
AGCGTCGCGGCATAGCGTCGCGTTGTTGTCGAGCGTCGTTTCTCTGGTTGAGCGTCGCGGCATAGCGTCGCGTTGTTGTCGAGCGTCGTTTCTCTGGTTGAGCGTTGCGGCGGCGGTGGTTAGCGTCGCGTCATAGCGTTGCGGCGGCGTCGGAGCCTTTTATAATGCACCAAATTTGATAGATGGAGATAACTATCATGGGTAACTAGTATTTGTGTTCTAGGAAGTAAGAGGTTTTTTGTGAATAATCGAAAAATAAAACGTGAAAAAAAAGGCTGTGAAAAAGAAGGCTGTGAAAATTGGGCAATGCACGATTCCACCTTTTGCCGAGTACATCATCCAGACTTGCCTCCAAGCCATCATAACATAAAATGTGCTTGTGCCAAAGAAGGTTGTAAAAGTGGCGCAATGCACGATTCCACCTTCTGCCGCGTCCACAACCCTAACCTACCTCCCACCAACCCTCAAACCGGTGATAATGGTAAAGAGCGTTGGTTTCAGCCCGGTAACGAGATAGGAAAGCACTTTCAGCCCGGCAACAAAATCGGCTTCCAACCTCACCATCAACTAGCTCGAAAACATGGTTTTTACGCCAAATTTATGACCGAGGAAGAAGAAAATTTCGTACGAGAAGAACTGGAGCAACCGCAAGAGATCGGCTTTAATGAGATTATTGTCCTAGCCAAGTTAGGTGTCTCCCGCGCTCTCAAATCCAACGAAACAGAGCCCCTCCGCCAGATGGTGATAGTATTGACTAAAATCAAGGAACTCCAAATCAAGGCCAGCCAAAACGAAGGCAACGATTTAATAGCCGCTCTTGACAAAGCTTTGATTGACGCAGGCTTAGGCGGATAAATTCCTTCAGACCAAGCATTTTAAAAGGCTCTGGGAACAAGCTAAATCTGTTCCAGAGCCTTGTTTGTTACTGCCTAGGAGGAATAGAGCTGCAAAATAAAAATCTGTATGAGTAGAATAGTTCTCATACAGATTTAGCAAAGGTAATAAGCAAGCAAAAGATAGATAAAGATTACTAAACCATGTTGGGTGTTGCCTCAAATACCGCATCGTGATAACATGAAACCAGTAGTATTCCGATCAAAGGCCAGTCTAGGATGAAACTTGCAGGCAGACACAGAGAATAATGTCAAAAGAAACTAACCCAACAAATCCAATAGACTTTTTACCTATCGGTGAACTTATTTCTCTTGCTGAAGCTGCCGAAAGGTCTGGATTTAGTATAGAGCTTTTAAGAGCGGTGGCAAAGAAAGGTCGCTTAAAAGCAAAAAAAGTGGGTCGTAATTGGTTCACTACAATGGAATTTGTAGGAGAATATAAAGACAGTCGGAGCTTCAAAAACATCCCCAAGAAATATAGAGATCGCACTTGACAGTATAAGCATATAGGTATACTATGTACATGTAATCATGGTAATTGAATAGTGGCATTGCGGTACGCAGATGAATCTAACATCGCGCACCGCTAACCCCATCTTCCAACCCTACCTCAATCCCCGTAGGATATGGCTCCGCCCATTGATCTTCCCCTACCCCCCAATTGCCCAAAATACCACCTTATGATAACATACCCCCAGCACCAACAAAAGGCCAAACCCATTCATACACTAGGATCACCATGACACCCGAAGACCACCAACCACCAACCACACCCCCCATAGACCCCCTCACCATCGGCGAGCTTATTACCCTTCCTGAAGCCGCCGAGCTTTCCGGTCTTGACTATGCCATTCTTAGAAACATCGCCCGAAAAGGACGGCTCCGCGCCAAAAAATACGGCCGCTTTTGGCTCACCACCTTGGCCTCCGTTGAAGAATACAAAAATTCCCGCCATCGCGGATCACGCACCGACCTCGGCAAATAACCTATTCAACTTCAACCAATTTTAAAAGAGACCGAATAACCGCTTGACTAACTTGGAAGTTTGGTATATAGTTAAGCTGAAGATAAAAGAGTAGCAGGTACGCCAGTGTCTTAGCCACTGACGTGCCAAAAAACCATTACCGTGACTTAGGTAAAGTTCAAGTATAGTTTAACATACTTGAGCAACTTTCCTACGCTCTGAAATGGGAAG
>NZ_JBAXHI010000106.1:0-1841 GCF_037138995.1 Candidatus Chlorohelix sp.
GGGGCAGACTTGGAAATATCATCGAGAAGCACAAGGTTACTCATTTCGGCGGTACGCCCACGCTCATACGCGGTATGATTACGCACGCGGAGGAGGTGCAATTTGACCGCAGCAGTCTCCGCACCCTAATGTCCTCCGGCGAATTATGGGATCCCGAATCGTTTGAGTGGTTCTTCAACGTGTTCGGAGAAGGCAAACGCCCTATCATCAATTATTCTGGCGGAACCGAAATTTCCGGCGGTATCGTGGGAAATGTAATCTATCGCCCTATCAAGGTAGCCGGATTTAATTCTGCCCTTCCCGGCTTAAAAGTGGCGGTACTAGATGATTTGGGCAACCCTGTTAGAAATCAGGTTGGTGAATTGGCAATCCTCGAAGCGTTCGTAGGGCAAACCCGCAGTTTCTGGGGCGAACCGCAACGCTATCTTGAAACCTACTGGGAGCGTTTTCCCGACAAATGGGTGCATGGCGATTTGTGCTTCCATGACAGCGAGGGTCATTTCTTCATTCTGGGGCGTTCCGATGATACCTTGAAAATTGCGGGCAAGCGTCTCGGACCGGCAGAAGTGGAAGCGATTGTGGCAGAACACCCGGCAGTGGCAGAAACGGCAGCGGTGGGCGTTCCGCACCCGCAGAAGGGCGAAGAATTGGTGGTCTTTGTCATCCCACGACCCGATACAGATGAGGAAACGCTCAAAAACTTGCCAAAAACTATCTCAAACCTGATTGAGGAGAGATTGGGAAAAGCCTTCCGCCCCGGCAAAGTTCATACCGTCAAAGAACTGCCAAAAACCCGCAACGCCAAAGTTATGCGCCGAGTGATAAGAAGGGTTTATAGTGGGCAAAATCCCGGCGACCTTTCCGCGCTGGAAAATCCGGCAGCAGTGGAAGCAATAAAGGTATTATTGCGACCTGAGTAAGGAGTTTTTCTTTTTCACTCCTGAGATTGAGGCAACCGATTACGCTTCTAGTTAGCCTTGAGAGGGCTTCTGTAACCAATAGGTTAGCAGTTGGAGCGTAACACGCTATCGTAAAAGCCAGAGCATAATCATAAGTTCAAAAAGCAACCCCTTGATTTGCTCTGGTTCGTAACTTAATAGGCTATTCCCACCGTTTCGCCAAGATAAAAATCTTGCTTTAGCTGGGCAACCATAAACCGAGCAACATCTTCTTTTGAGATATTAGTTGCTCCTAATGGTAAGGAACCCATCGCCACCCGAAATGGCAAGTCTCCGGGTTCATCCGTTATTTCCGGCGGACAAACTGCTACCCACTCCAACCCGCTTTTTTGCAATATCTCCAACTGACGGGCATGATCCTCAGTGATATTTTTGAATATCGGCGGGTAGGTCGGATAAAAGAGCCAGCCCGATAATAAACAAACTATTCGGTTTACCTTATGTGCTTGCATTGCCTCTACAATATTGCGAGTGCCATTGGATAAAACAGTAGTAGGGCTTAAATCCAAGCCGGTTCCAAGAGCGCAAAGTACAACATGCTGGTCGAAAATAGCGGCTTCTACCGCTGCTTTATCCAGCACGTCACCTTGCATAACCTTTAAATTGGAGGCAATCAAATTGATTTTTGATACATCTCGAACCAGAACAGTTACATGATGTCCCAGTGACAACGTTTTGATAAGCAGCGCATTGCCAGTTTTACCGGTAGCGCCGAATATAACTATTCGCATTTTTACCCCAAATATTAATAATATTGAATCGACTCAGATGATGCAAATTATACTTGATTTAGATTCTATTATCTACTGAAGTTGACCAGAAATCCGGGGCTGTTGCAAAGTCAGCCAAAAGAAATAATATTTCATGAGAAGACAAGCCTCA
>NZ_JBAXHI010000107.1:0-1693 GCF_037138995.1 Candidatus Chlorohelix sp.
CCCGAGCGGCGGATGGCGATTTACGTAGACGGGGCAGCCTTCCACAGCGGGGCGAACCGCGCCCGCGACGCCCACCTGCGCGACCAGTTGCGCCGGGGCAGCCAGGCATGGACGGTGGTTGAACTGCGGGCAGCCGACCTCCGGCGGGGCCAGGCGCTGGTAGAGGAGCTGTCTGGTGTGTAGGGAGAAACATGGCACCTCCCGCTATTCCCGCATCGCTTCGTGGAGCAGTGTCGTCAAGGCATCGGAATAATCTTTACTATTGTCAACCAATTTAATTCACGTATCAAATCCTATGGTTTATTGTATATATTTTAAGCTTGTGTACATCAACCAAAATGACAGCAAAAAAAACCTGCGTATTCTACACTTCTAATTATATCAAAAAACCCACGTCTTCCAATGATACATGGTAAAGACATCTTCACAGGGAGTAAAAGGATCATTTTTATCCTCATTTAGATATAGGCTAAGATTAATTTTGACGAACTGAACGTTGTCTGGGTAGTTTAAGGTCAAGCCATACTTCAAGGAGATAGAGCAATGAACTTGATCGAAAATTGGGCCGTTAAAATCGCGGCTGAAATTACACCAAATGAGATAGATTTGGCTCCTGATATGACGGCGGCGTACCTAGCTGGAGGCGAATCGCGCGACCAGTTATATATGCAGTCAAAAGGTGGAGGACTGGGCGGGTTCGGAAGCGGCGAAGTGCAAGTTATTTTTCCAATCATCTTAAGCTGCATTACAGCCGCTAGTAGCGCTATTGTGGCAATATTATGCGCCCCCCAGGTGGGGACAATTTTGGCTGTTATTAAAAGCGTTTTAGAAATCAAAGACATAGCCGGACGCCAAAAGAAAGTTAGTGAAGAACTTCCTGAGCATGCCTATGGTTCGTTAAAGCAAACGCTGGATGCTTTTTCGACAGGGCTAAAATCCGTTGGTTATACACAGGATCAGTGCGACATCCTGACGTACCGTTTTATGGCTACCCTACTAGAAGATCCGAAATCAGCCCAAGATTTCGTCAAACCATTCAGTGCATCATCTAAACTTAATCATATGAATCGGGTGTGACTGAAATCTGTAGATGGCCTAGATTACCTCCTGGGTTCCCAGGAATTTCACGCCGTCCTGATGCGGTAAAACCAAGCTTTCACCAGCAATTAGACCACCATCGACCTACAGATTTCAGTCACACCCATCTCGTTTTTGGTAGATCGAGACTCCGACCGTCTCCAATTTGTTTACATTGCTAACCCTCCGCAGGACATGACTCGCGCTTATGTAGCACTGACAAATGACCCGTCCGGTCGTATCTCACCTTCGGAGACCCTGCCAGATAGCAACAACCCATTGCTACTGCGGCAACTGGGAATAAGCTGCCCACAGAGGACTTAGCGTCGGGAAAAGAGGTGAGTTTGACTGTCGGATTTGAACTTCCGGAAACGCTGAACAAGGCGCAGTTCCCGTATATTTTTGACAACAGCGCGACGATAGGACTAGAAATTCCTACCGCACCTCGCACTACCCCCACAGCATGGCTGCCTACGTCCTGCGCGAGTTCTGGGCGCGCTAGGGCGCTGGTTGCAAGAGGCCGTAGGCCTCCGCACCTCCGCAAACGGAGTTTGCAAACCTAGCCTAGAACACCGGTTATCCCATGCTACAGTTCATCGAGTTTCTCGGTATCATC
>NZ_JBAXHI010000108.1:0-1692 GCF_037138995.1 Candidatus Chlorohelix sp.
TGGGCGGACGCTTTGACGGCTTTGGGCGGACGCTTTGACGGCTTTGGGCGGACGCCATAAAACAATAAAAACCTTATTATTCAACAATTTAAGCGTGTTTTTGCCGACCTATAACCTTTTATAACCTATTTATAACCCGCGCGCGCGAAAAAACCACCCCAGCAGGAACGGAAAAAGCAGCAGATGAAGGAGTTCGCTATCGCTCACAACTTTTTTAAAAAGGGCTCATTGCCGCCCCTCTTGCCTTCGCTACGCTACGGCAATTCACCCGCTAGGATATTTAACCCGAAATGATGGACTTAGGGGGAAACATGGCTTGTAATATATATTTACATTGTGTAAATACATAACATGGTATACATTTGGGATGAAGCCAAAAATCGCCGCAACATCAAAGATCATGGGATTGCCTTTGATGACGCCAAACGGATTTTTGAAAGCCCGACCGTTGAGCGTGTTGACGATCGCTTCGAGTATGGCGAAGTCCGCGTTTATGCCATTGGGCTTGTGAACGGCTTGGAAATCACGGTTATTTATAGCGATTGTGACGATGATGAACGACGTATTATTTCAGCATGGAGGTCAGAACCACATGAACGACGAGCCTACTGGCAACGCGTCGGTGTCTGAACATGGCACCGATTGGGAAAAACTGCGCCGCTTGAGCGATGCCGACATTCACGCCGCGCTTAAATCTGATCCTGATGCCATACCCACGGACGAAGCTTTCTGGAAAACCGCCGAGCTTGTTCTGCCACAGCGCAAGCCCGTAGTGACGATCCGGCTTGATGCTGATGTACTGGCGTGGCTGAAAGGGCAGGGCAAAGGTTATCAAACCCGCATCAACGCCATTTTGCGGGCCTACATGAAAGGCCATGAGAGCGAGGGCCAGAACAACAAACCCTCAAACGGCTAGCTAACTTTTGGCAGTGAGAAAAGAAAGCAGATAAAGCCCTCTAGGATGAATCAGGAGAGGCGAAAAAATTTTCACAGCCATTTCTAGCCAAAAATCTAAAACTCTTCCCAGTGAGCAAATTTTCGGCCATAGCATCGATTTTATGCGGCTTTATGCCGCCGTCCCGTTAAACTAACCCTTGACCCCGGCAATTTGCCGCCACTAACTGCGCAGCAACGCGCAAGCTGACGCGATAAGGTATTATGATTGACGCACTGATAAGCGGAAAACTAATAAAGGCACCCTCTTTGAGAACGGGTAAATCAGGAAAAAACTATGTGCATTTTTTGTTAAGAGTTCATGTTGATGATGGAGAATCTATAGCTATTAGCGGTATTGGTTTTGGTGAATTAGCTGAAAAAATTTCCTTACTTAAAAAAGATGACCCGCTTGCAGTTATAGGCTCTTTGAGACCTACCGAATGGACTGACAAAGAGACGGGCGAAATTAGACACGGCTTATCGATTACTGCCAACAATTCACTATCACCTTATGATATTAAGAAACGCAAGCTGAAAATAGAGGTTTCTGGAAAATCTGATAATGAACTAATTGAAGCATCTGAACCAGTTAATGAACAGGATTTTGATGATGAAATACCTTTTTAGTTGAGAATGACTTGTCCATGCAAAAATATGGATAAGTCTATTGATTTTTTTGTGTGCTAGTATCAGAAATAATTGAATCACCCGCCCGTTTCCACTCCTTGCGTCTGGGGTCTTCCGCTGGAACTTTAG
>NZ_JBAXHI010000109.1:0-1680 GCF_037138995.1 Candidatus Chlorohelix sp.
CCGGAGCGATGCGCCTCACCAAAGGGGAAGCGGAGCGGGAAGGTCGGTTGGCGGAATTCCAACGCGCCGAAGCAGCGTGGGCTAAACTAAGGGAGTTGGGGATAGACCCTGAGAAACTGTGATTACTGGGTAGTAACACGAGTCGATGCTGTTGCTGAATTGATTTTATAGGCGAGGTTTAAAGTCTGCCAAGCAATTGTCCTGACCTTAAATTCTGAATTCAGCAACAGTCTCACGAGTCGGACAGAAAGAGTCGCTAATGAGATGGGGCTTATTGCAAAGCCCTATTGCTTTTCTGGCTTAGCTGTAAGAACCACATGAATCTAAAAAGACGATTTGAACTCCAAAATAAGGTAAGGCTTACCGACTCTTTTTGTCCAAGCAGTGTTCCTACCAGAAAGGCTGCGAGGGCGAGGATTAGGGCAACCAGCGCAACTACTTTTTTCTGGCTCTCGGTTTTGGTTCCGGCTTTTCTTCAAAAATCACTTTGTGATAGATTGTTTCCAGAGATAGTTCTAAATCCAGCGCTGCAATTTCTATACTGCCTTTGATGTCCTGCTTGAGTTCTAGTAACCATTTGTCGGCATCAAGCCGATGGTAATACTGGATATAAGGGCTGTACTGGTCAACCAGTAGATAATCCTGCAAACTAGGCAGGCTCTTGTATAACCTGAATTTACCTTGCTGGTCATATTTCATTGTAGTGGGCGAGAGAACTTCAACCACTACGAGGGGATTGGTAATCGTATCATTTCTACCCGGCATAAATAAAGGCTGACCGCAAATAGCTGTCACATCGGCGTAGGTATATTTTTTAAGCTCCTCGATTTGCAGCCTCATATCGCTGCCAAAAACAAAACAGGGCTTTTCCGCCACCGCCCGGCTGATGGCTGCCAGAATATTTGAGGCAATCAAATTATGATTAAAGGAACCACCCGCCATTGCAAATATAGCGCCGTCATAATATTCACTTTTATAATCTGCGGTCTCCTCCATCGCCAGGTATTCTTCTGGGCTGAAGAAGCGTTTAGAAAAAGCGCTGGTCATTTCCCCTCTTTTCTCTTTGCGCTATAATTATAGCATCAAAAAAGCGAAGTTCTCTCAGGTCGTAACACAGAGGCGGGAGCATGTTTCACCCCTTCTACCAATGTAGAAGAATAGCTCTGGCAGGAGTAACGCTCTAAGTTAAGCTTGGTTTTTGTTAAAGAAATTGAGCTAAGTCTGGGCAGTCTGTACGAGGGCATTGCCTTTGAAGAAAATGAATGACCATTGAGGAGGCAGCACTATGGCAAGACCACCCATCCATCCGGGCGAGATACTGGCAGATGAACTGAAGGAATTGGGCATTAGCGCGGCTGAGCTTGCCCGTTCTTTGCAAGCCAACCGCATCACCCAAATTTTAAGCGGTAGGCGTTCTATCACAGCGGATACCGCCTTGAGATTAGCCCGGTGGTTTGGTACCAGCGCCGAATTCTGGATAAATTTACAGAAGAATTACGAACTCCGCCTTGCCGAGCAAGCAGAAGGGCTGGAAATTGAACGCACTATCATCCCCCGACAGCAAACTTCCACGTTGGAGCATACCGTGAGTAACTCGAACTAGCGTAGGACTTACGATTATTTAAAAGATTCGTACAATTTGAAAGGCTTATAGCAAATGGATAAAGAACTTTGTGTGGT
>NZ_JBAXHI010000110.1:0-1675 GCF_037138995.1 Candidatus Chlorohelix sp.
ATTCGCTTATCTTGGCCAGCACAAGGTAAGGTCGTTGAAGAGTTTAGTGAGGGTAAAAACAAGGGTATTGATATAGCCGGAAAGTTAGGCGAGCCAGTTCAAGCAGCCGCAGATGGTAAGGTGGTGTACGCAGGGAATAGCTTGCGCGGCTATGGTAATTTGGTGATTGTGAAGCACGATAATACCTATTTAACCGCCTATGCCTATAACAAAAGTCTGGCGGTGAAGGAGGGCGATAGCGTTCGCAAGGGGCAAAAAATTGCTGAGATGGGCGATACCGACACCAATGCGGTGAAGTTGCATTTTGAAGTACGGGTGAATGGAAAGCCGGTTAATCCAATGCAATTTTTACAGTAGGACAGCCTCTTACTCATGCGAGCAGGCGCAACCGTTTTAGTTTTCGATATTGAAACTATTCCCGATGTAGCTGGTTTACGGCGCCTGGAAGATTATCCCGCCACCATTGCTGATGCCGAAGTAGCACAGTTAGCGATGGCAGCGCGGACGGTGAAAACGGGTAGCGATTTTCTGCCGCTCTACTTACAAAAAATTGTGGCGATTTCGTGTGTCATTCGTCGCACCACTAAAGAAGGTTTGCCGCAATTTAAGGTGGGATCTTTAGGCGAAGTTGCCGACGATGAAAAAACCTTAATTCAGGCGTTTTACGATTTAATTGAAAAATATACCCCGCAATTAGTTTCATGGAATGGTAGCGGGTTTGATTTACCCGTTTTGCATTACCGCTCTATGGTGCAGGAAGTGCAAGCCGCACGTTATTGGGAGATGGGTGAAAGCCAGGATAGTGACAGCCGTGACTTTAAGTGGAATAACTATATTTCCCGCTATCACTTACGGCATTTAGACATGATGGATATTTTGGCAAAATTTAATCCGCGGGCAAATGCACCGTTGGATAGCTTAGCCAAACTCTGTGGTTTTCCTGGAAAAATGGGCATGGACGGTAGTCAAGTATGGGGCGCTTATCAGGAAGGTCGCTTACCCGATATTCGTAGCTATTGCGAAACGGATGTGGTGAATACGTATTTGATGTATTGCCGCTTTCAATTGATGCGGGGCGGTTTTTCCCCCGCAGAATATGCTGAAGAAGTGCGCTTTGTACGCGCCTATCTGCAAGAGGAATCTAAGCAGCCACACGGCGCAGCATGGCAAGAATACCTTGCTGGATTTGCGGATGCCGCTTAAACACTTGCGGTATGTCTGAGCCAATTGGCGAGCCGATTTGGGTTGAATCTCTCGATTTAGACGCGCAGGGCATTGCCAGACTGCCGCCCGCTGCTGATGCGCCTGCCGGTGAAGCGGGTAAGGTGCTATTTATTCGTGGCGCATTGCCTACTGAACTAGTCAGCTATCAAATTACCCGTGATAAAGCGCGCTTTGCTAAGGCCAAAGTTGTCCAGATCTTAAAGCCCGCCGTATTTCGAACGCAGCCGCGTTGCTTAGCTTTTGGTATTTGTGGCGGCTGTAGCATGCAACACCTGGATGTAGCAGCACAAATAGCGATAAAGCAACGGGTTTTAGAAGATGACCTCTGGCATCTTGCCCGCGCTAAGCCAGCAGAAATATTGCGCCCTTTAGGCGGACCTAGTTGGGCTTATCGGCAACGAGCGCGTTTAAGTGTAGTAAATCGGTCGATTAAAAAAGGCACTGCACTGGT
>NZ_JBAXHI010000111.1:0-1627 GCF_037138995.1 Candidatus Chlorohelix sp.
CTGCTTTGTTTCCCTCTCTTTTCCCTTAGCTTGATGCTTATGGGGCGACGCTAGAGTCGCCCTTCTTTTATTGCCCCAATCCATGAGATTTTGCCAACACCCCTTCTTAAGAAACGTTTCGCTTTTTGCTACCTACCGGATTGGTCGGCTGATATTTCAAGGTAGATTCATTTTCGCGTTTGTGCAACTTGATAACTTCCGGCAATGCCTCATATGACCCGTTGACATCCAATATTTTATCTTCAAACTCAGCTAACAAGGTGGCGTTGCAAGTCACATTAGGGGCGGCAATAACTACCAAATCCGCCTCTGACAGTAGCAACTTGCTCAAAGGGTTGTGCTGGAGTACGCGCTCATCTTGCAGAGTAATTTGCCGGATAGCGGGGTCGGAGTAGGTAACGAGTGCGCCTCTAAGCATAAGCTGTTCAATCAGCGCAACTGTAGGCGAATCCGCAGCTTCGGACATAATGGGCTGATTGGCAACGCCTAGCACAAGAATATTTGCCCAAAGTAAGGGTTTGCCTAGCCAACTCAGCTTTTCCATAATCCGATAAACTAACTGGCGGGGGCGTTCCTGATTAATTTCATGCGCCAACGCTACAAGGCGCTGCTCCTTGTTGGCGCATTGAAATTCCGCCGCGATATTGCTTTCAACCGTCCCGCCGGGAGAAAACGCCATAAAACCGAACGGTTTGGTTTTGGCGGCGGCAATTACCTCACTGGTATTAACCCCCAACTGTTGGCAAACCTCATCAAACTCATTTATCAAAGCGGTATTGACACTTCGAAAGCTGTTTTCTAATAACTTGGTCAATTCGGCTACTCGCACGCTTGAAACCGGAATGATTTGGTCGAACACCATGTTGTAAAGGGCAGTGGCAGCGGTCTCGCTTCGTGGAGTTATGCCGCTTAATAATTTTGGAATTTGCGACAACCCATAATTTTTTTCCACCGCTTCGCTTCGTTCTGGGCTAAGCGCCATAAAGAAATCCCGGTCAGGCAGCAAACCCCTTCTAAGAAAGGGTTGCAAGAATAGCTCATTGGTAGAACCGGGATAGGCAATGGATTCGATAATCGCCAGTTTGCCCGGTTTCCAAATGTCTAGCAGCGCTTCAACCGTTTGCTCAATATAGCTCAGGTCGAACGTGCGCCCTTTTTTCGAGGGGGCAGGCAGGCAGATTATGTAGGCATCGGCATCGCACAAGGCTTCAAATTGGGCGGTTGGTTGGAGCATACCCGCTGACAGCAACTTTACGAGGTGAGCGGATGGCAGCCCCGCAATAGGCGACACCCCACCGCGCAAATCATCAATTAGGGTTTGCCTTTCATCGTAAGCGCCCACTTTAAACTTTGCTTGGGCAAAGAGCAGCGCCAGCAGCAAGCCTTCATTCCCTAATCCGATGATGCCGATACGGCAAGCTTGCGCTTCAATCTTTTCTATTAATTGAGACCCGTACAAAATGACCCCTCCAACTTCACGAAGTGTACTTTATTAGGCTGGTATAACGCTAGATATTCGCGGATGGGTAATGACTAAACGGTTTGTAGCCATAGCTCAAACTATCTGTAAATATATGCATCTTTATACTATTGGGCGATGGTTGCGTCTACCTTTAGATAATTTTAG
>NZ_JBAXHI010000112.1:0-1477 GCF_037138995.1 Candidatus Chlorohelix sp.
CTAAACATTACACACAAAGAATTAAGGTTTTAAAGGGATAGCGGGATGCAAAATCTGATACATGCTGGTCAAGTCAATAAGGCGCTGGAACCCTCTCCATAAAACAGTGACGCCAGGTTCCCCATCACTCTTGCGTCCCATAAACCCTCCTAACATGGCTATCCACTGTACTGCATCATGCAAACTGGGCGGTTTCGTGGGTGGAACGCTTACCTTATATTGATAACAATAAAGCGCTTCCCATTCTTCTTTATCCAGGAGCAGACTGCAAGGCGCTCCTGGCAAACTTCGCGCTAACATCGTCGCATATATTATGCGCCAGGCTATCACGCTATAAAGGGCTAGACACCTTTTCAGAGCTTCAGCGCTTTCGAGTTGTTTCGACTCCAGCTTGCATCCGCTTTTCAAAACCTTGTGCCAGACTTCTATACCCCAACGGCACATGTACCATTCCACTATTTCCAGGGCATCCCGACCATTCCTGACCTCACAAGTCGTCAGCAATAGCCATTCCAGTCCTTCGACCCCCGGCGGCGGATTTTCTTCCTTTGCCAGTACTACCCATACCTGTACTGCCTCTAACTTTTCTTTCGTCCGATATCTGGGGGGTCGCAGCGTTACCTTGCAACATCGCACCTTCACTGTGGCTTGTCGTGGCGCTTGCTTCCCCTTTCTGGCTACAGATACCTGCACTGTCGCACTGATTTCCGCCGCTTCCGCTCTCGCCCACAAATATTTTTCCTCTTCCTCTACCCGCCGATTTTGTGCTGCCCTTATCAATAAATCTACCCCGGGCAGACGGGATGCCAGAAACATGTCATAAACGTCACTTTCGGCATCACCAACGCTTATAAAATTGGTACCGGTACAGTTTGAGGAGATACTATTCAACGCTATCAGGCTATTTAGCCATTTATTACTTTCCTTGTCTTCGATGCTGCGACTATGCTGGTCTTCTTTTTTAGCGAAATCCCCAGCATTTCTGGACCAGACCTGCTGGCTTAATATCCCTAGCGGTATTCTTCCTTTTGGCGTAATCAAGAGAGTACTATGTACCACTAAACCCTGCTGATGGGCTGTAGCAAGAGGACCTAAACCTGTTGTGGCAGGGTGTTTCGTCCAATCCAGATATGTAGTATCTTGCACTCCTAATACTACCGGCAAGCCCCGGCAACGCTCTGTGGATGCCGCCAAATGACTTTCCAGAATTGCGTTTGGTTCAATCGAATTATTTTCAAAGAAACGGTAGGCTCCAGCTATGGCCGCCCTGTCCGGGCAAGCCTGTGGTATGGAAGCGCTGGGCTGCCCTCCGAATATTCGCCCCATTTCTACCAGGCGAGCTGTCCGCCGACTATCCCCTAATTCGGCTAGTCCAAATTCCGTTTCCGCCCAATCTTCGTTTTCCTCGATTGTAATCATCTCTCAAACCCTCCGCTTTTCTTATTTGCTTTTTTTCCTTCCTCTCTATTTTACCACC
>NZ_JBAXHI010000113.1:0-1448 GCF_037138995.1 Candidatus Chlorohelix sp.
GCCCTCGTTCTGTGGGAGAGGGCTATTGCCCTCGATACGTGCGGTGGGTAAAATCATGGGAAGGGCGACAAACAAATCGCGACCCGGAGGTCGCTCGTACAGGGGGTTTAATTGGTAGGGACGCATCGGGATGCGCCCTCGTTGGGTTGGTTATTTTCGCAAAAGACGCTTTCTTAAAAATACCCGCGCCGGAGTTTCGTACCATTGGAAAAGAATAATCGAAAGAGTGGAGGTAACAAGGATAACGCCAGCGTACAAAGTATAAGCGGGTATCCCTTTAACAGAATCGGTAAATATATAGTCCATTAAGCGAATGACCAAATCATGCAAGAGATAGAAGCTATAGCTCGCTTCCCCTAGCAGCACAAAAACGGGCGCAGACATTAGCTTGCTGGTACGAGTGCTATAACGCGCCAGCCAGAAAATTATTATCGCAAACGGCACGGCGTAAATAGTCCCAAAACGGTAGATTGACAACACGGTTTTATCTAACGTCATTATGCCTATCACGCCAACCACCGATATAAACGCCGCCAGCGAAACCCAGCGCAATTCCACTTTGCTTACCGGACGATGCAGCCACAGCAGGAATATTCTCCCCGCCAGAATGCCAATTAAAAACTCGCACAACCTACCGGGTCCTGTATTGTAAAAAATATAATGTTGGTCATCGTAACTCAAACTACTTGCCAAGAGCATCAAACCGATTTGGATTGCCATTATTGCAAAGCCCGTAAGTAGCAGTTGCGGTACAGTCTTTAGGGCAATTGCGCTCAAGTATAGCAGGAAGGGGAAAACCATATAAAAGAATATTTCCGCGCTTACACTCCATGAGGGTCCGTTGAAAAGCCCAAAGTAATAGGAATCGTAAATGTACGTTTGGAGACCTAGCAGATGTAAAAGGCTGTAAAAGGGACCCGCCTTGCTAAAATCGTTGCTAAAGAACAAGCTCAACAGCAGCGTTAACAGGTACATCGGGTAGATACGGGCAAACCGCGCAACCCAAAAATTCCAGAGCCTACCCTTCAAGCCCTTTTGAAAACTTGGGTAGTAGGTATAGCAAAGGATAAAACCGCTCAGCACAAAAAACAGGCTTACCCCAATCAAACTATTGCGAGCTAGACTATAAAAGAATAGCGGCACATCCGGGTCGAGCGAGAGGTGATAGAATAGCACCATTAGCGCGGCGATAAAGCGCAAACTGGAGAGCGGGAGAATCTCGTTTTTGCCCCCCGCTACGATTTCTTTCTCCGCCGATTTGGTTTTTTTAACCGACCATCTCATAAGGAAGCGAGCAACGAATACGCTAATAACTAGCGCATACTCGATTAACGCCAAGCGATTAAAGTTATAGAAAAGGTCATCGAGGGCAGGGCTAAGGCTTAGGGGGTCAGAAGCAAATTGCAGCGCCAGCCAAAGCGATTGGGCAAAGGCTATTGCCAGCAGAA
>NZ_JBAXHI010000114.1:0-1352 GCF_037138995.1 Candidatus Chlorohelix sp.
TTTTTTCTCTTTTTTTAGGAAAAAGCGGTCAACGTATTTCAGGCATTGACAGATTTGCGTATTAGAATTTAGTAATTAGAATTTAGAATTTCATCTTTCTGCCTTTCTGCCTTCGCGGTAACTTGTCAACAAAAAAAAGGAGATTGCTCTTTCGAACAACCTCCTTTTATTATTTACTCAATAATAATTACCAAGCTATTTCACTAACTTTCTTGTTTCGGTACTGTGGTTCGACAAGTCGACAATACGAACAAAATAAACTCCATTGCTGAATTTATCGAAATCAGTTTTTAAAGTGGTAGCGCCTGCACTTATTGCATGTTTGGTATCTATCACTTTGTTTCCATTCACATCAAAAACCATTATTTCCACCTCTTTGTTTACATCCGAAAGGATATCAACATTGAAATATTCGGCCGAAGGATTAGGATATAAATCGGAGAACGAATTGATGGTAGATGCCGGCTCGGTGGAGGTTTCAATAACAATAGGGCTTAAGCAAGTAGTTACCGCGTACGATACCTGAGCACTAGTAGCACAACTATTAACCGCAGCTACTTTTACCAACGAACCCGTAGGCGTAGTAAGCGCAAAATGCACTGTCACGCTGCTTGTTCCTTGCCCACTGGTAACCGAAGCACCTACAGGCACCACCCAAGTGTAAGTACTTGCATTAGGCACCTCCGCAGCAATGGTGTAAGGCACCGAATTGCCAGCCGTAATATCGTCACAGATGCTGTTGTTTCCGGTGATGGTAGTAGCAATAGGAAGCGTTTTAGTTACCGCTAAAGCTCTAGCTACGCTGCTTCCGCAACCAGCATTCGATTTGCAAGTAACACTACCCGCCACTGCATTCGAAGCAAACATCACCCCAATATGCGTAGTGCCTTGTCCCGAAATAATACTAGCACCCACTGGTACTGTCCATGTGTAAGATGTAGCAACAGCAACTGCTGCAATGGTATACGAAGCCGAATCGACCGAACCAGCATACCTGCAAATAGCCGTAGGGCCTGTTATAGCAAGCGGAGCAGTAGGAATGGTTTTAGCAACCACTACCGATTTCAACGCACTTCTTCCACATACCACACACGATTGTACCGAAACACTACCCGTGGTGTACGTTGGTGGGAAGAATACCGAAATAGAATTGGTTCCCCAACCCGAAAGAATAGTAGCCGTTGCAGGAACTACCCAATGCAACGAATCGATTCCCGCCACAGCGGATGCAGTATAAGTAACCGGTGTGCCTGACGAAGCAGCAGCACAAACATTGGTAGCACCCGAAATAGTAAGCGGAGCAGCAGGAATTGTTTTTACTACCGATAAAGTTTTTGCTACGCTATTTCCAC
>NZ_JBAXHI010000115.1:0-1291 GCF_037138995.1 Candidatus Chlorohelix sp.
TAATTCATGCTAACACTAGGATTTTAATTTGTCAATAATGAAAAGCAGATTAATTAAAGAATTTTAAGGTGATTTCTATTGATTTATGGTCATATTCATTAAAATCACATTAATATGGGGTTCGGGGTTGGGGTTCTGTGGGAAGCTGCTCTTGCCCTCGATAGTTTGGTAAATTCGGGGGGGATTAGTGGCAGGGGTTCAGGCAAGGGGCTTAAACCCCTTGTTACAATGGTTTGCGCCCCTACCTAATCAATTACATTGAGCGGATTTTGGCTAAAGACAATCTCTGCCAACGCCTCTTTCGCCGCTGCACTCACAGTTGCGCTTTCGCTTTCGGCAAGAACTTTAAGGGTACGGCTTGCCTCTTGTCCGCCGACCTGCCCCAACGCCCAAATTGCTGCCAAACGCACTTCCGCGTCGTGGTCTCTGGTCAGCCTGAGCAAGGGGGCAAGCAATTCGGTACTGCTTTGTTCGCCTGCCGCACGGGTCGCTTCGTAACGCAAAGCGGGCGATTCGCTGCTCAGTTCCTGCCCGATTTCAGGCAACCAACGTTTATCTACCGTTCGCCCCATCGCCGCCAACGCGCTGGATTTAAACAACTCGTTATCGCTTTGATACGCCTCTGCAATAAACTGACGCACCTGCTCATCCTGTGAAAAATAGCCAAGCGCTTCTAAAACGCGCCTTCGCACTTCCACCGAATTGGATATTTTCTGAAATTGCTCTATCAAGCTATCATGCACTTGTTTTATCCAGCGACTTGGTAGCTTACCCAATTCTGCCAGCAACGCGAACCGGCTCATACTTATAGCGGCATTTACCCGCACTTCCTCCGCGGGGTCACTTTCCAACATGGGGATGAGCAAACGCAACATATTATGTTCTTCATATTCCCACAGCCCTTCGAGGGCGCTAACCCGCACCGCCGTATCGGGGTCGCGCAGCATATACAAAAAGAGCGGGTTAAAATCTTCTTCTATCTGTTCTTCCGCGTAATCTGTCAGGGCTTCCGCCGCCTCACGCCGCCGCTCCACCGCGAATGTACCCCATGCTTGCTCGAATTGCGCTTGCTGTTCAGGTTCAAGGTTGGAAAATTGTTTTAGTAATCGCTTGCTTAGGCTTTGTTCTTCATCGCCAAGCATTCCTAGATATTCTTGGTACGTTTTCTTTTCTGCCATTAGTATTATTCTCCATCGTAAATTTCCAACATTCAGCGTAATTTTAACATAAATCGCAAGGATGGTATTATAGAAAAGCAAACATTTTTGTGCTAGAATAGCTTCCAGAAGCC
>NZ_JBAXHI010000116.1:0-1114 GCF_037138995.1 Candidatus Chlorohelix sp.
CAACTCGTCGTCTTAGTTGGCGTAGAATAAGCGAAGCTGCTTCTTCTTGCTTGCCAACCTGCTTGCCCTCAGCCAGTCCCTCTTCTTTACCCTTCTGGATATGATACCGTTCAAAGTTAGTTACAAAGGTCATATTTTCCACCTCTTTTATTTTGGCTATTTCTTCCCGGAAGCTTTGCTCAAGTTCTGCCGGTAGGCTTAAAATCCAGTCAATGAATCGGAAGAGTTGCGCTATTCGTTCCTGACTGTAATCCCGCTTGAGCAACTCTTCTATCAAATAGAGTTTCCAGTTTAGTTGCTCCTTCGGCCTTTTCTCTTGTTGCGCTTTCAAGTGTGCCATCACGATTAGGGCAAAGGGGTTGGAGTTGGCTTCCAGCGCTTCCCAATTCTGCCCATATTCCAACACCTTAACCGTAGGGAACTGAAAGTTCAGTTCAAAGCCCCAACGGGCTACCCGATATAACCCTGACCTGTAGTTCACATTAGTATCGGTCAATAGCGCCAGACTGACTACTTCCTCTTTATATCTATCTCGGATACGATAGTAATATTGAAACATTCTCTGCTCGAAATCGCGGTCTAAGTAGCCTTGCACCTCGATATGGATTAAGAGCCAAGTCTCCTTCCCGTCTGAGAGGGCTACTTTAATCAATTTATCGGCGTAGCGTTTGCCGACTTCGCTGTCTTTGGTTATTTGTAACAGTTCCTTGTCTAGGAACTGATAGCCCTTGCTCCAGTTAATGTCTTGATGGATTTGGGGGAAGAAAAAAGCCATCGCGTCTTCAAAGTAAATATCGAGAGCTTCTTTCCAATAATTATCTTGGTCTGTAGCCAAATTTATCTCCGTTCTGTGTAGGGTTATCTGAGTTAAATTCTATCACAAAACCCCTAGCATTATGTGGTGAATTGGGTATGTCTTGTACTCAGGGCTTATCTTTTCCCCGCAGCGTGAAGGGAAAAGAGGACGTTAAGGATTATTTCGACCAGGGGTAGCAATTGTATTGAGCTTTGCAGGAGGCGGCTACCTTAGCAGCAGCTTGCTTAAAGTCGTCTGCTAACAGGCGATTGTTACCGGACATACCGCAAAAGTGATAGTAGAGCTTGGCGAGTTGGG
>NZ_JBAXHI010000117.1:0-1113 GCF_037138995.1 Candidatus Chlorohelix sp.
ATACCCGCGCCGGAGTTTCGTACCATTGGAAAAGAATAATCGAAAGAGTGGAGGTGACGATTATCATTGCGCCGTACAAAACATAAGCCGCTACCCCTGAAACGTAATCGCCAAACAGGTTGTTCATAACTAGAGTAACTAGCATGTGCAGCAGATAGAAGCTATAACTCGCTTCGCCCAACAGCACAAAAACGGGCGCAGACATTAGTTTGCTGGTACGGGTGTTATAACGCGCCAGCCAGAAAATTATTATCGCAAACGGTACGGCGTAAATAGTCCCCAAACGATAGATTTGCAGCACAGTTTTATCTATCGTCATTATGCCTATTACGCCAGCCAGAGAGATAAACGCCAGCAACGAAACCCAGCGCAATTCCCTTTTGCTCACCGGACGATACCGCCACAGCAAGAATAATTTCCCCGCTAGAATACCCATCAAAAACTCGCAGAGCCTACCGGGTCCTGTATAGTAGAAAATATGGTATTGGTCGTTGAAGCTCCAACCTCTTGCCAAGAGCAGCAAGCTGAACTGAATTGCCAATAAGCCCGCGCCCGTAAGTAGCAGTAGCGGTACAGTTTTGAGATAACGTATCACTAGGTAGAGCAGGAAGGGGAAAAGCATGTAAAAGAATATTTCTACGCTTACACTCCATGAAGGCACGTTGAAAAGTATAAAGTAGTATGGGTCGGAGATGTAGGTGTGGAGACCTAGCAGATGCAAAAGACTGTAAAAGGGACCCGCGACGGCGAAGCTATTTTTTAAGAACAAGCTCAACAGCAACGTCAGCAGATACACCGGATAGATGCGGGCAAAACGAGCAACCCAAAAGTTCCAGAGCCTACCCTTCAAGCCCTTTTGAAGAATCGGGTAGTAGGTATAGCAAAGGATAAAACCGCTCAGTACAAAAAACAGGCTTACCCCAATAAAACTATTGCGGATTAAGCTGTAAAAGTAGAGGGGCCAATCTCGCTCAATCGGCAGGTGAACAAATAGTACCATTAGCGCGGCAATAAAGCGCAAACTAGAGAGCGGGAGAATCTCGTTTTTGCCCCCCGCTACGATTTCTTTCTCTGTAGGCGCGGCTTTTTTAACCGACCATCTAATAAGGAAGC
>NZ_JBAXHI010000118.1:0-1074 GCF_037138995.1 Candidatus Chlorohelix sp.
CCGTGGCGTTTTATCGTGGCGCGTTCGGCGGCGCGGCTAAGCGCAATCGTTGGGCGGCCTCAAGAAAAGCCGCCACTGATGGAAGTCTGCTCAACCGCAGCGCCCGTGGTGCTAGGTCAACGCACCTTGATCTTCAATCATTGGATCGCAGCGCGGGAAAATCGCCGATACAGAACATATATGCTGAATTGACATTAGAATCCCTTACCTATATACTAGGCAACTACCGAAGGGGATTACATAATAGCACTCTTATACCGAAGGTGAAAATAGTCATGTCAAACCAGACGAATAAAGATTTTCTGACCGAACTACTCTATGAAGGTATTACACCGGAACTAAAAAACAGCAAATCCCAAATCAATGAATATCATTCACTAGAAATAGCAGAGATATATGAACGAACACGCTCTTTAGAGAATCTACGAATACAATTAGGTACTTTTGCTGGGACGATCAATATTGGCATTATCAGTTTCGCAGTAAGTAATCAGCGATCTGGCTTTATTTTTATCGCAACACTTGCATTATTTCTCTTTATAGCTGTCGATCTCATCGAAAGAACATCCCGTAAAACATTGTATGAACGAGGGCTGCAACTTGAAAAAAGATACGCACCAGATTCATCTGAGGCAATACTCCATCGACGGTATATCACCTCGAAAATGAGCCAAAAATCAATAATACGACGCCTCAGCATTGCCGGATTCTGGCTGCCAGTGTTCGTAATAATCGCAGAAATAGCTTTGGGTTGTTTTTTTATATACCTCGGATGGCCTCTCTTCTAGGTATGATCTTCGCTTTGTTATCGTTCACGCCGCAATAAACGATTAACATGAGAGAGGGCTATAGCCCTTTGTAATGCGGTATGCGTGCCTATAGTGTCAGCCCGTCCGCCCAACAGGGCTCGCACCTGACGCCGCTGGCGCGTCATCAAACTTGGTGCATTTTTCATGCGCGTCGTGTGCCAACGCGTGGTGCCATCTATCGAACCTGCCAGCGGCGCAGGTGAAGCCAAGCGTTGGGCGGCCTAAGTACAGCCGTGCCACTTCATGGGTGGTCAAACGTTAAGCC
>NZ_JBAXHI010000119.1:0-1071 GCF_037138995.1 Candidatus Chlorohelix sp.
TATCTTTGTCGGTACGATATAACTTTTCTTGAGTTGCGCCTAACCAGTAGAAATCCCGAATATAAGTCTCGCGTAGGGCAAAAATAGTAGGGTCTGACAATCTGTGGTCGCGACTGTAACGTCCTGAAAGACGCCATTTGTTGTAAATTGCCTGATACGCTTGGTAGTTCTCCTCGACACTACCAATATCGCCACGTCCAGCATAGTTGAAAAGAGGCAGTTCCATTAGAGCATATTGCTCGGTATCCTTGCCCAACTGCTCATAAAATGCTGGCACATCATAAGGTACTGCCTTAACTTTCCCGCTTTCTGCCACGAAACCAAATACTGAGATGCTCAGGATAATCACTACAACCCCGCTCATAGCTAAGCCTTTCCGGTACACTGTAAAACGGCTTAGGGCTGACCAATAGAAATGGCGCTCTATTAAAAACCGTAACCCAAAGGCAAATAGTATCGAAAAGGCTATAAGGTAAATAGTCTGAAACCGTCCGGGTTCACGACCCACGCTAAGCAGGGGCAACTTGTAGAGGAATGAATAGGGCATAGGAAAATCGGTGAGATTATGAGCAACAATAAGCTTAGGGCCTAGTGTAAGAATCGCCGCAAACACCCCACCTATTGCCCAAAAGGTGATTGCCTCACGCTGAATTTTTTTCCGCCAAGCAAAGATAAAGCCAATGAGCATTATTGCAATGGAAAGATAGCCGGGGTTAACCAGACCGGGAGAAATATAATCCATTATATCTAAGCTGCGATAGACACTCAGATCGCTGATACTCAGCCAAGGGCTTTTACCTAATTCCTGTATCATTGGAAGGAGCAGAGGCACAAACACTAGGGCTAACCACACACCGCCTACAGTGAATAGTCGGAGGAAAATAACCCCTTTTTCCAGCCATCTCCGTCTGGTAAACAGAATAAAGACAAAGAAAAATACCGTAAATAGTGCCGCAAAAAGTACGAACTGCCAGTCAGTAAGAGCCATTAGCAACAAACACACTACTGATAGAGTAGTATTGCGAACCCTTTGTTTTGGAAGGTAGATAAGACGATGCAAATAGAGGAAAT
>NZ_JBAXHI010000120.1:0-1005 GCF_037138995.1 Candidatus Chlorohelix sp.
CAGTCGATTTTGCACGCCGTTCGGCCGGCGGTTGTAGCCGCCAATAAAGGGATGGATCCCCTCACTTTTCAGGGCGTATTCAATTCTGGCGAACATGCTTTTGGTTATCATTTCCCCGATTATCATATTGACCATGTGATGCGCAATACCCATGTGCCACCAGGTTTTTGGCGCGGCGTTAATGTCAATCAAAATGCTATTTTCATGGAATGTTTTATGGATGAGATGGCAGAGGTTGCAGGCGTTGATGCCGTAGAGTTTCGCCGTAAATATATGGACAAATACCCACGTAATTTAGCCGTGCTGAATGCGGCTGCTGACGGTATTGGCTGGACAAAACCAGCTCCTGCTGGAGTACATCGTGGCATTGCGCAAATGAAGTCTTTTGGCAGTTTTGTTGCGGCGGCTTGCGAGTTATCAGTTAACAAAAACAATGAGGTGAAAATTCACCGCATTGTGGCAGCGACCGATTGTGGTTATGCCGTCAATCCTGCGCAAATTCGTCGGCAAGTTTCTGGTTCTTTTGTATATGGTTTATCGGCACTCTTTTTAGAGGAATGTACGGTTAAGAATGGGCGTATTGAGCAAACGAATTTTGATACTTTTAATTCATTACGTTTAGCGCAAATGCCTAAGGTGGAAACGATCATTATTGAGGGTGGTGGACCGGAGTGGGGCGGCATTGGTGAGCCTACTATTGCGGTTGCAGCGCCAGCGGTATTAAATGCGCTTTATCGCGCTACTGGCAAACGCTATCGTACGGTTCCCCTGAAGAATAGTGGCATTAAGTTGGTTTAGTTTTATGCCTATGCGGTTTGCGCTAGTTATCAATTTAGTCCTAGCGCTGCCGCTGCTAATGCCAGTACCAGTTTTTGCCCAAACCTATTCAGGCGATGCCATCTTGGAACCACTGACTCAAGAAGCGGGTAGCGTCATACGCGGTCGGGCTATAGTGGCAAGTCGTCAAACTGGGCTTTGTCTTTTGTGCCATAGTGGGCCATTTCC